>JAJZNH010000631.1:0-509 GCA_021811745.1 Acidobacteriota bacterium | reverse complement strand
TCAGGCCCGCCCGCTACTGCCCGGTCACGGCCTGTTCCGGTGTGGGAATGGCTTCCTTCACGTTGCCATCGAGCCGGCTTGTGATCATCGCGCCGTACTGCACGGTGCGCAGCAGGTGCGTTGAGCCGACCCGGTCGAAGTTCAGGATCGCCCGGTGATCCGAGGGGGAAGGAGCGGCCGGGCCGGTAATCCAGACGAAGCTGTGGGTGAGACCCTTCAGCCGCAGCGTGGTGCCGTAGTTCTCCTCGGTGACGATGTAGACTCCCGCGGGGCATGCCGTGCCCGCGGCCACGAAGTTGAAGGGGATGTTGACGCGGCTTGCCGCCACCGCGGGTTGGGCTGTCAAAGCGATGGCCGCCAGCAGTGCCGGCGCCAGAAGAAGAGAGTGGAGAACGTTGATCCGCATGGTGTGTGACCTCCTGCCTGAAACCACACTACCCGGATCCAAATTTGAAGTCGTTAAAATGCTGTCGAGAAATTGTCAAACTTTTTCGGCAGCCAGCGGGGGC
>JAJZNH010000535.1 GCA_021811745.1 Acidobacteriota bacterium | reverse complement strand
AGATCCTCGCCCCCGCGCGCGGCCTTGATCGGATCCAGGTCGCCGATCAGGTCGGCGATGGTCACATCGGGCGTGGCCAGCTTCTCCACGTACCGGTCGTCGCGGTCCGCCCAGGCAATGGGCGTGGCATCGCCGCACTTTGCCGTCAGATCGCGGCACCGCTTGCACAGCGGATGATAGGGATTGTCGCGAATTTCGCAGCCGGCGATGTAAGGCATTTGCTCGTCCAGCAACGTGGTGAGCGCGCGCAGGATGCGGCTCTTGGCCTGTCCGCGCAAACCCAGCAGAATGAAATTCTGCCGCGACAGGACGGCGTTCACAATCTGCGGCACCACGGTGTCCTCGTAGCCAATGATGCCGGGGAACACGGCTTCGCGATGTTGCAGGCGCGTCATCAGGTTGGCGCGCATCTCGTCTTTTACGGTGCGGGACTTCAGGCGCGCTTCGCTGAACGGACGGCTGGCGCGCAGTTCACCCAAGGTGCGGGGAAGTGAGGCTGCTATGGACATCGCGTGCTCCTCGATCCAGTGCTGCGAGGATCCCAGTCGTACGGGTTGGTCGGTGAAGGTACGTTCGGCGTAAGGTCGCGGCGTGCTCCCGTGCCAGGAGCGGCCCATCATGACTATCAGACGCGGAAATCCGAAAATCAGTTCCGTTCCATGGCGCGATCCCGGAAAAGCAACAAACTTGGGTGCCCAGATCCCCCCGCTTTTGAGACCTGGGCGGCAACGGATTCACTCCGTCGCGGAACTAGAGGTTCCCTTTGCCGGGTTTCGGGTCGCGTGTGGGCCGCTCGCGAGAAGCAGCGTTCCCGGCGCAGTCCTCGACGGGGCATGGCAGTACGGATTTTGCCCCAGCCCGGGCAGCCTCGGAGCGCATGGCCGCTTCCGCCGGCCCCGTGCGCACCTTCCGCGACTTCTCGATCAGTGCGGCGATATCGGCCAGCCAGGCTGAGGGGGGATGCAGAATCGGAATCACCAGGTCGAAGTCCTTCTCGAGATCGAGGCCGTCCTCGCCATAGGTGTGCTGGGTTTCGCGAAACAACACCAGCGGGACCGGCGAGCAGGCTCGCGCCAAGCGCACAGCCTCCCGGAGTGAAACGCCCTCGATCTCCGTCATGACCACGGCATCGGAGGCGCCCTCGTAGAGCGCATCGCGCAGGACGGCCATCGAGGCACAACTCTCTACCGTGTACCCGGCGCTTGCGAAGACCGGCAACCGGTGACACGTGTCCCGGCCGATATGAAGGATGTGCCCGGCCATGCGGTCTGGATCCTCAGGGGAAATCGGATCAGGCTGCGAAAAAAAGTCCTGGGGGGACAGTATACAACGAAGGAAACGAAATCAGGCTGCAAGAACTCATCTGAATTCTCGCCATGTACGCCGAGATAGGGGTTTTCCTGTATCCGGGCTGTAAGAATTTACGCACGCTTTGCTCGACTTTCACCGCGTCCGCATCTCATTACGAGGGCCGAATCAGGCCGTCCGGATTGCACTATGTCTATGTCGAAGTTCGTTCAACTTCAGAGAATCCGCCGCCGGCCTGTCTCGCTGACGCTGGGAGCGGTGCTCCTCGTGGGCGTCGCCCTCTGCGGTGCGGCCGGATGGCGCCGGCAGACAACGTCCCAGGCCGCTTCCCCGCAGCCCGAGCCGCAGACCAAGCCTGCTCCTCCCACGCCGATTGCCGAAAAAAAGGCTCAGCTCGATGGGTACGATCCCTGGAATCCGGCCTGGGACAGAATGATCGAGAGGGCTCTCCCGCGCGATCTCCTATCGAAGCGCCGCGCCGCCGCGGTCCGGCCGCTCTGCCCGCGCTACCGCAGCATGAGCCGTACCGATCGCCGCGCCTTCTGGGCCTATTTTTTCCAGGCCCTGGCCGGAGCCGAGGCGGGCCTCAAACCCACCGCCAATGTGCGTCACACCGATCCCAAGGTGGCGGTTCTCGATCCGGTCACCCTCCGTACGGTTCGCCAGGAGGGCCTGCTGCAGCTTGACTATGCCGACGGCAAGCGCTACGGTTGCAACTTCGATTGGCAGAGGGACAAGCTCCTGCCCGAGCACGACCCGGCCAAAACGATCCTCAACCCGCGGAACAACCTGCTCTGCGGCATTCGGATTATCCATAACCAGTTAATCAAGCAGCACAAGCCTCTGCTCAGCGATTCCAGCTATTGGGTCACACTCCGCCCGGGGTACCTCAGCTTCGGGATCTTCCTCAAGCAGATGGCCAATGTGCCGGCGGCGTGCGGTTCCCCGCTGCACAGATCGGGCGTGGTGCCGGCTTCAGAAGCCGGCTCGGCTCCTCCGGCGCATTCTGCCGCCAAGCCGCGGCTGTCCCCGGCGTCTCCGGCAGCCGATCCTCGCGCCGGCGCCCCGGCCGCGGCCGTGGACCGCTCCCAAGCACTGCCGGAACACACAGGCCCAAACCCCTGATCTTGCCCCTCGTCTTGTTTCTGATCTTGAGGCTTGCGATAAAATCTGCGCAAAGCGGGAAGGTCGAACCATGGAGCGCGGTTTCCTTATCTCCTTGATCTCGGTGGTGTTGATCCCGGTTCTGCTTGCCGCCGCGGCCTGCGCCCCGGCGCAAACCGCTTATCTGGGTTTTGATCGCAACGACTATCCCGGCGATGCTGCTCTGCCCGCCCTGCGATCGACCTTCCGCTACGCCGGCTATTGGCTCAACAACCCTCCGGGCGAGACCCGCAACACCTGGGCTGGCAAGCGCGCTTTGCTCAAGCAGAACGGCTTTGGATTCCTCGTGCTCTTCAACGGCCGCCTGGACGCGCAGTTGAAAGGCAAAGACGCCGCAGCTCTAGGTTCTGCAGACGGCAAAGCCGCAACCGAGGCAGCCGCGGGCGAAGGCTTCCCGCCCAACGTGCTGATTTTTCTCGATCTCGAAGAAGGCGGACGGCTGTTGGCGGAGCAGGCCGCGTATGTCTTCGCGTGGATCGATGCCGTGCGTCAAGCCGGCATGCGCCCCGGCGTCTACTGTTCGGGAATCCAGGTTACCGACAGCAGCGGGACCGTCAGCACCGCGGAGGACATCGCCCACCGGCTTGCGTCGGTCCCCCGTCGGTCGCGGAATCGCGTCGCGCTGTGGGTGGCGAACGATGCCTGCCCGCCTTCACCGGGCTGCACCCGGAAGGCGCCGCCGCTGCGCGCTCTGCGCTTTTCATCCGAGCCCGCGGTCTTGTCGGCCTGGCAGTATGCCCAGTCGCCGCGGCGGAAGCAGTTCAGCGGCGCGTGTCCGCGGAACCAGGCGCCCGACGGCAACTGCTACGCGCCCGGTCTGCCCCCGGGACCAAACAGCTTTGTCGATCTGAATGTGGCTCGCTCGCCGGACCCGTCGGAACAGCCCTGAGCGGTCCTGCCTTCGTTGCCGATCCACCGGCGATTACGGAGTTCTCAAAATGGATTCAATCCTTGAAGCACTCCACCCGCCTTAAAACTGCGCCGCCTTGCGAACAATTTCCCGGTGTTTGGCATACTCTGGGCAGAGAATCTCGACGATCTTGCCCGCCTCACCGCTGGCGCGCTCAAATCGCTTATAACTCCTTTCTTATCAAACGCGTGCAAATAAGTCAGTTGTTTTCTGACATTTGCGGCAACGGTGCCGTCGTAATCCTTTTACAATCAAACATATCCAGTCATACGTGGGGAGATGGGGTAAACGGCGCCTGATTCCCTCAGGGGATAAAGCCCCAGTGATTTTGCCACGCCGCCCGGGAATGATCGGCATGCTCCCCCAAGCCCGAATCGAGACCTCGGTGCGCTTCTGGGTTGTGACCGGCGCGGGACTGTAGAATGGCGAAAAAGCGGATCGACAGGCGGACGAGAATGACCTTCTACGACCAGGTGGCCGAGGCGGCTGCATCTTTGCAAGGCAGGCTGGGCGCGCCGGCGCCGCGCATCGGCATCGTTCTGGGTTCGGGGCTGGGCGCGGTGGCCGAGGCGGTCGCGGATCCGCTTGCGATCCCTTACGGGGAGATCCCGCATTTTCCGCAGTCCACGGTGGAAGGCCACTCGGGCCGGCTGATTGCCGGGCGCCTGAATAGCGTGCCGGTGGCGGTGATGCAGGGCCGCGTGCATTTTTACGAGGGCTATACGCCGCAGCAGGTCACTTTTCCGATGCGGGTTCTGGGGGCGCTGGGGGTGCGCGCGGTGGTGCTGACCAATGCCGCCGGCGGCATTTCCGAGGGCTACCGCCGCGGACAGCTTGTGCTGCTGGCCGACCATATCAACCAGATGGGCTGGAATCCCCTGTGCGGGCCGAATGAGCCGCGCTTCGGGTTGGTTCCGGGGGCCGGGCTTCGCTTCTTCG
>JAJZNH010000575.1 GCA_021811745.1 Acidobacteriota bacterium | reverse complement strand
CGGTGGATGGCTTTCAACTTCTGGGCGGCACCGTGGTTCCCGATCTGCACCGCATCTTTCCCTCGACGATGCTGGGCGAGCAGTCGTGGGGCAAGCCCAACACCTTTGATACCTTCAACGCCGAGTCGCGCCTGGACTACGAGTTGCCCCACGCATGGCGGGCCTTCGTCGCCGGCAGCTTCAGCCATTCGCTGATTGACGACAACGTGGTCTGGGCCTATGGCTGCTATTACGAACCGGAGTGCAACGTGCCCGGCGGGCCGCCACCGTTTTTCTTTGCTCCCGACGGAACATACGACATCTACGACTACCGCGACCCCGGCGAGCTGCGTATCGACGCCGAGGCCGAAGCGATGATCGCCGGCGAGGTCACGACCGGCCCGCTGAAACACGATCTGATCGGCGGAGGCGAACTCTTCCTGCGCAGCGTCCAGCAGCCGGGATTCTACACCGTAGCCAATCCCTATTCGCCGAACGGCGTTGTGCAGGCCGGCGCGGTGTACACGTACGTCGGATCGGAGAATATCTACAAGCCGAATGTGGCATTTCCCTTTGAGAGTCCGCATCAGTCAGCCGGACCGCGACGGCTGTGGGAGGACGATCATCAATCGGCCCTCCTCATGCAGGATCGCATTCATGTCCCGGGGCGTATTCAACTGCTCGCGGCCGGCCGGCTCGACTGGCTGCGCGACCATAATTATTCGGCCTATGCAAGTTGCACTGACTTTTCCGTTCCCGGCGTTTGTGTCCTTCAGCCTACGGACAAGCCAGTCTGGCTACCGCAGTACGCGATCACCTTCAATCCAGTCGAGAGCCTTACGCTCTACGGCAATTACGGCGTGATGATGTCGCTGGGTCCGCAAGGGCCGTTCTGGGTGGACAACGGAAGCCAGTTCCTAGCGCCATTCTTCACACGCCAGACCGAGATTGGCGCCAAGTACGAGGCGAGCCAGCGCATCCTGCTCACGGCGGATGTTTTCCGCATGCGCGCGCCGTTCTTCTATCCCAAGGCTCTCCAGGGGCCGGACAGCTTCTGTCCCAATGGCAGCGCCGGTGACCTCTGCTTTGAATCCGAAGGGCATGAGACTCATGATGGCATCGAGCTGGGTGCTCAAGGCAAAGCCGCAAGCTGGCTGCAACTCAGTGCGTCGGTGGCGGCGATCAGCGCCATCTCCACCGATACGGGCACACCGGCGTTTAACAACAAGCAGGTGATCAATGTTCCGCGCGTGCGCACGACGCTCTCCGGCGATCTTGCATTGCCTCATATGGGCGGGTTGCACCTGACGCCCGGCTGGAGCTATACGGCGCGCAAAGCAGCCACGCGCGACGATGTGGTGAGCGTGCCCGGATACAACCTCTTCGGGCTGGGCGCGCGCTACACGCCCGGCGGCGAGAACGGCCACGTGACCTTCCGGCTTTACGCTGACAACATTTCAGATGTGCGCTACTGGAAAGACACCGGAGCGAGTTACGGCGATACTTTTGTCCACCTGGGCGCGCCCACGACGGTGCGACTCGCCGCCCATTACACTTTCTAAGGCTGCTGGTTGAGTGGAAGGACAATGCGATGAGCGCAACGGTCAAAATGCACGGCATGGATGGCTCGCTGGTCAAGCCGGATTGGCCGCCGCTTGCACTGGCTGAAGTGCGCTTACTGCTGCGGCAATTTCCCGCGCTCGGCGACGCGCAGCGAATCCTTTCTGTCAGCCCGCGGCCGTTTTCGGCGGCGGGAGTCATCGCCACAAGCAACGGCCGCATCTTCGTCAAGCGCCATCATCGCAGTGTGCGTGACGCTGAGGGTCTGCATGAGGAGCATCGCTTTCTTGCGCACCTGCTGGCCTCCGGAGCGCGGGTGCCGCGCGTCTTTGCCTCTGCGTCCGGCGAGACGGCTGTCGAAATCGGCGAATGGACCTACGAGGTTCATGGAATGCCGGAGGGCGTTGATTTATACGAAGATGCAATTTCGTGGACGCCGTTTCGCAGCGCGGCGCATGCACATTCGGCCGGCCAGGCACTGGCGCGGCTGCATCTTGCGACGCGCGAATTCGATGCGCCCCGCCGCAAGCCCAGGCCACTGGTGGCGGGCTTCACCATCTTTGCTGGCGGGAATCCTGAGGCGGAGTTGGAGCGCTATCTTACCGCGCGTCCAACGCTGGCCGATCACGCCGAAGTGCACCGGTGCGCGCGCGAGGCGTTGGATCTGCTCGCGCCGTTCCATGCGGAGTTGCTGCCTCTGCTGCCTGCACTTCCGCCGCTCTGGACTCATAACGACCTGCACGCCTCGAATCTGTTCTGGAACAGCTTCACAGAAAATGCGCAGGCTACATCAATCATCGACTTCGGCCTGGCGGATCGCGCCAACGCTGTGCACGATCTGGCGCAGGCTATTGAGCGCAACATCGTGGAGTGGCTGGTGCTGGTACAGGATCCCGCACATCCGCAAAACGTGCCCGTGCATTTCGATCATCTGGACGCGCTACTGGCCGGTTATGACTCGGTGCGCCCGCTCAGCGAGGAAGAGGCTGCGGCCCTTGCTCCCATGACGGCTTTGTGTCACGCCGAGTTCGCGCTTTCCGAGGCTGATTACTATCTGGGTGTGTTGCACTCGGAAGAGAATGCGCGCCTGGCTTACGACGGCTACCTGGCAGGTCATGCGCGCTGGTTTCGCAGGCTGGAGGCTGGCGGCGCATTGCTTACCGCGCTGCGCCGGTGGGCCGAGACGCGAATCTGCCAGCCGCAAGGAGAGCGCGCGTGATGACTTGGACGATGATCCTGGCCTATCTGGCCGCGCACTGGCTGGAGACAGCGGGCGTAGTCACGACCATTCTCGGCATCTGGCTGACCACGCGCCGTCTGCTTATCTGCTGGCCGGTGGTGCTGGCCGCGGATGTGATCTATCTTGTCGTTTTTTATCGCGCCAGGCTTTTCTCCGACACGCTGCTTCAGCTCTTCTTTATTGCCTTTACACTCTACGGATGGTGGCACTGGTGGCGCGGCGTGATTGAGGAGGGCGATGTGCGCGTCGTGCCGCTCGATATGCGCGGCTGGCTTGTGGGCCTGGCGGCAGGCGCGGCGGGGGCGATATTGCTGGGCGGGCTTATGGTGCGTGTAGGCGCGGCGCTGCCGCATCTGGACGCGGCGCTCACCAGCTATAGCCTGGTTGCCAGTTGGTGGCAGGCGCGCAAACACACCGCCAACTGGTGGCTCTGGATCGCAGTAGACCTCATCTACATCGGCGAGTATCTTTACAAAGATTTGCGGCCTACTGCACTGCTCTACGCAGGCCTTGTGGCACTGGCCGTTCTTGGATTGCGCGACTGGCAGCGTGCAGCGGCGGGCGCCGCTCAACGAGAAGCGACGTCTCTGTCGGATTCAACCGCCTGAAGAGTGTTGCCAGGGAAGGCGTTCCGCTTTCTAACTCGGCGATTCAGATCGCCTTCTGAACCACGTTTTGCAAGGACTCGCCCCGCATGTAACGGCGCAGTTCGCCGGCAGCCGTGCGCAGCGAGCGCGGCGCGAACTGCGGAGTCGAGCCACCCACGTGAGGCGTAATCAGCACATTGGGGCAACTCCACAACGGATGCCCTTCAGGCAGCGGCTCAGGGTCGGTTACGTCGAGCGCGGCGCGAATGCGGCCTGATTGCAGCGCCGCGACCAGCGCATCCGTGTCGACAATCGGTCCCCGCGCCGCATTCACCAGCAACGCGCCTTGTTGCATGAGCGCAAGTTGCTGGCTTCCGATCAGGTGGTATGACTCCTTGGTACGCGGCAAAATCAGCACCACCACCTGGGCCTGCGGCAGCAGGCTGTCGAGATCGCTTACGGCGTGGACCCTGGGATTGTCGCGCGCACTGCGCGCCACGCGCAGCATCTTGAGATCGAAGGGCGTAAGCATGCGCTCGATCTCCTTGCCGATGGCGCCATAACCTACAAGAAGCAGCGTCTTGCCGGTCAGTTCCTCCTGCATCACCGGCGGATAGAGCGGGCGCTTGTCGCCGGTGATGGTGGCGTAGCGCGCCGGCATCTCGAAACGGCGCGTCCACTTCTGGCTGCTTTGCAGGTCGCAATAGAACGGCAGATGCTTGAGCATGGCCAGGATTGCTGAAAGGGTCCATTCCGCCGTGGAGATGTTGTGCGCGCCGTGTGCGTTGCAAATGGTCACATGCGGGCCCACGACTCCCGGGATCCACTCGGTTCCCGCCATCATGGCCAGCACCAGCTTTACACCGCGCAGATGCGGCCATGCGCGCATGGCTCGAGTGCTATAGGGATCGGGAATCCAGACATCGATTTCGATGTCGTGGTCCAACTTGTCCTCGGACAAGTTGGAC
>JAJZNH010000538.1 GCA_021811745.1 Acidobacteriota bacterium | reverse complement strand
ACGCAACTCGCACTGATCTTTGAGCTCCTCTCCGCGGCCCTGGCCGCTTTGCTGCCCTGGGGTTCAGGGGCGGATCGCTGGCGGCTGGCGGCCGGCCTGGCGACGGCCGCCGTGACGGCCGCGATCGTATTTCCGTTGCTTACGCATTGGATCTGGGGCGGTGGCTGGCTGGCCCAGCTCGGCATGAATTATTCGCTCGGCGCCGGCTTCCTTGACCCGGGTGGCGCGGCCACGGTGCACGTACTGGGCGGCTTGAGCGCGCTGGCCGTGGTATGGATCGCTGGGCCGCGCCGGGGCAAATTCCCGAAAGAAGGGCTTTCCACAGCCGTGCCCGGCCACAATGCCGCCTATGTGCTTTTCGGCTGCCTGCTGGCGTTAACCGGCTGGCTGGCCTGGAATGCTGCCGGCGCCGTGCTCTGGCTCCATGCGCCGGTCGCCGCCCTGCCGGAAACCATACTGAATACATGGCTTTCTGCCGCCGGCGCCATTTTGGCCACTTTCACCGTGACCCGCATCCGCTTCGGCAAGCCGGACGCCAGCCTGTGCGCCAACGGCTGGTTGGCCGGGCTGGTCACCTCCAGCGCCTGCGCCGCTCTGGTGACGCCGGGTCAGGCACTCTTCGCCGGGCTTGTCGCCGGCATCTTCACGCCGCTGCTGGTCGAGTTGCTCGAACTCGCTCTCTCCATCGATGATCCCTCCGGCGCCATCGCAGTACACGCCGCCGCCGGTTTCTGGGGGCTCTTTGCCGCCGGAATGTTTGCGCCGCAGAAGGGACAGCTTGTCGCGCAACTGGTGGGCATTGCTACACTTCTGGGCCTCGTGCTGCCGCTCGAATACCTGCTTTTCTGGCTGCTCGACCGCGTGGTTCCTTTCCGCGTCGATCCCGACGGCGAGCGCATCGGCATGGACCTGCACGAGCTCGGCGGCGGGGCCTATCCGGAGTTTGTGATTCACCGGGATGAGTCTTACCGATAGAGCGAAAGCCACCCGGATTTGGCAAAGTGGTCACGCCGAGGCGGGCGAAATCTGTTCACGCGCTCATCTTTTCGCCCCTCATCCAGCGATTCAGTCCGTTCCGGATCATTCATCTCCTGGCCAGCAACAGCATGAGCCCGAAGAGCGCGATCGGCACCAGCGCCAGCAACAAATAGAGGAGCAGCTTGCGACCGCCCGGCACTCCTTGTTTCCGCAGCGCCGGCCGCCTCTCGCCGTCTTCCACTCCGATCTGATCCTGATGCTCCAGATCCCAGGCCATCTCGCTGGCGGTGGCGTAGCGGTGGCGCGGTTCCCGCTCCATGGCGCGGAAGAGAATCTCCTGCAATTGGGGTGAAATCTCAGGATTGAGCTTGCGGGCCAGCTGCGGGTCATTCTGCACGCGCTCATTCATCACGGCCAAGGGGTTGGGGCCGCTGAAGGGCGTCTGGCCGGTCAGCATCTCGTAGAAGATCGCGCCCAGGGAGTAGATGTCGCTGCGCTGGTCGCCGCGCTGGCCCTTCACCTGCTCGGGAGAGATGTAATCCGGCGTGCCCATCACTGCCGCTAAATTAGTGATCGTGAGCCGGCGTGCGTCTTCCTTCATGGCGATGCCGAAGTCGATGAGCTTGATGCGGTCCTGTTCATCCACCATCACGTTTTCCGGTTTCAGGTCGCGGTGCACCACGCCAAAGCTGTGCATGTAGTCGAGCGCGTCGCAGATGGCAAGGGTGATGTTGACCGCCCTGTCGATGGGCAGCTTGCGTTCCTGGTTCAGGATGGTGCGGAGCAGCCGTCCTTCCACCCATTCGAGGACCATATATAAGCGGCTGCGCGTCTCATTGTCATAGGTCTTCACAATCCCGGGGTGATCCAACTGCTGGCCGATCTCCTGCTCGCGCCGGAACCGCTCCAGCAAAACCGGATCCGCTTCCAACTCATCGTGGGGCGCCTTGACGGCAACCAGCCGGCCGGTGTTCAGGTCAGTCGCCTTGTAGAGGGTGGACATGCCGCTGCGCGCCACTACCTTCTCAATGCGGTAGTGGTCGAGCATTGCGCCGGGTTCTATGGTGTTCACGGGCACGTTCTGCAAGGTAAGGCCATTGTTGCACGCCGGATCGTAAGGATGCCGTCGGTAAATAGCAAGGAAAAACGAAGGGGCCGGCCCGGATCTGGAAGTTGAAATTCCATGGAACGTGCTGCTCCCCGGTTGCGTAGTACCCTCGTATGCAATGCGAGCAGAGGAGGCACTATGTTTTGCAGCGGATGCGGTCAGAATCTGGCGCCAGGCCAGGCGTTCTGCTCCCAGTGTGGCCGCCCGGCCGGAGTACCCGTGCCACCGGTACCCGGGCTTCAGTTTCAAGTGGAGCGCTATGCCGGTAAGGTAAAGCTTCTCAGCATTTTCTGGTTCATTTACGCGGGCCTGTCGCTGGTGATCGGCTTCGCCGGGGTTACCATCATGCGCGCTTTTTTCTCCGGACACTTCGCGCCCTGGATGCATGGACCCTGGATGCACGGTCCGATGCCGCCCGCGTTTCTCGGCTCGGCGCTGATCCCGCTTATCTGGATGTTCCTCCTACTCCGGGTCGGGTTGGCTCTGGCGGCCGCTTGGGGCCTACTGGAGCATACCCACTGGGGAAGGATTCTGGCGATCGTCGTGGCCATTCTCAGCGTTCTCAAATTCCCCTTCGGAACTGCCCTGGCCATCTGGACCTTCATCGTCCTGCTGGGCTACCGCAATGCGCGGCTCTACGAACAGCTTTAAGAACAGCTATCAGCTGTCAGCCTTTTAGTTACCAGCCGACCCGCCTGAAGCACCCAGGCGCAAACGTCGGCACGTCAGCGGGGAATTCCATCCAGACGTGATGTGAAGAGCGGCTGCTACCCTTTGAACAAACAGCATCCCCGTCTCCAAGGATCTGAAAGCTGAAGGCTGATAGCTGCCTTAAAATCAAGCTATGAGTTTCCCTGAAATGCGGATGCGCCGGTTGCGGCGCAGCGAATCTTTGCGGGCGCTGGTACGCGAAACCGTTCTAGATCCCGGCGATCTGATCTACCCGCTGTTTCTGTGTCCCGGCAAGGGCGTGCGACGCGAGGTTGGCTCCATGCCCGGCGTCTTCAATCTCTCAGTGGACGAGGCTGTGCGTGAAGCCGAGGAAGCCGCAAAACTTGGCGTAGGCGGCCTGTTGCTTTTCGGCCTGCCCGAGTCGAAGGACGAGCAAGGCACCGGTGCATGGGATGAGAATGGCATCGTGCAGCAGGGATTGCGCGCGCTGAAGAAGTCAGAAGCTTCCAAGAAATTGGTCGTCATCGCCGACGTGTGCCTCTGCGAGTACACCAGCCACGGCCACTGCGGCGTCATCGTGGAAGGCCGCGAAGGCTGGGAAGTCGATAACGACCCCACCCTCGATCTGCTCGCCCGCACCGCCGTCAGCCTGGCCAAAGCCGGAGCCGACGTAGTTGCGCCAAGTGACATGATGGACGGCCGCGTAGCCGCCATCCGCCGCGCTCTCGACAAAGCGTCGCTGGCGCAGACGCCCATCCTCAGCTATGCTTCCAAGTTCGCGTCCGCGTTCTATGGGCCTTTCCGCGAAGCAGCCGACTCGGCGCCCCAATTCGGTGACCGCAAGTCCTACCAGATGGACGGCGCCAATCTGCGCGAAGCCATGCGCGAAATCGACCTCGATCTCGCCGAAGGCGCGGACATGATCCTGATGAAGCCCGCCATGCCCTACCTGGATGTGGTGCGCGCGGCGCGCGAGCGCGTGGACGTGCCCATCGGCGCCTATCAGGTTTCAGGAGAGTACTCGATGCTGCAGGCCGCCATCGAAAAAGGCTGGCTCGACAAAAATCGCGCCATCCTTGAATCCCTCGTCGGGATGCGGCGTGCCGGAGCAGACTTCATCGTCACCTACTTCGCCAAAGAGGCATCGCAGTTGCTGGCCTAGTTTCGCCGCTCGCGAGTTCGCCCGGAACCCCCCGATGAATGGACCGGTCGTGGGAAACCTCGATCTCAGGCTGCTGAAATCATGCTTTCGGCAGCCCTCGTCCAGGTTGAATGTTCCCTTCAAGCTGCCCGTCATTTCCGCAATTGCACTCCTGACGGCACGCTTAGCGACGCTCTGCGCTGCATTTGTCCGCATTTGTTGCGCGGGAAATAGTACGATGAATTTGTTCGGCCCCGGAGCAAAATGTCAATCGGTGGGTGGATGAGATGCCGTTAGCAAGCACCTGGATCGGCCCTGCAGTCCTGGCGGTATTTTGCATAGCCTATGCGCTCGTCTTTGCGGAAGAGAAGTTGCATCTCCGCAAGTCGAAGCCGGTCATGATCGCGGCGGGCCTTATATGGATTCTGGTCGCCATCGCCTTCCAC
>JAJZNH010000164.1 GCA_021811745.1 Acidobacteriota bacterium | reverse complement strand
CTTCTCCAGCAGAGTACGCAGCCGCGTTGCGGGCTGTCTTGTCGGCTCAGCTGCTACTTTCAGTTCCAGACAGGGCATCGGGTTCCTCTCGTGAATATTCTGACAGCAGAGTATACGCAATCGCTTGCCGCTTGAACGCAGTTTTCAGCACGATCCCGCCAATCGGGAGTATGTTTGGTAACCGAGGTTCAGGAGGTAAGATGCGGAAACCAGCCGGTGTCATTGTCGCTGCGGTGATCCTCGCAATCATCGCTCTGCTTGGGTTGTTCGGCTCGATCGTCGCCATCGCCGCAACCATGCTCGTCCACAACCCTATCGTCCGCAATGCTCCGGAAGTGCGCGCGGCCGGCGCGGCCGCCATGGCCCTGCTCCTCATCTTTTTTGCCTGGTGCGCGTGGACCACGATCGGCCTCCTCCGAATGCGCCCCTGGGCCCGAATCTCAACCGTCATCGTCGGCGGCATCATCTTCGTCTTCTGCGCGATCGGAGGCGTCGGCCTGCTGCTGGCCCGCGGCTTCGCTCCAGCCATCCCCCTCGGCGCCACCGGAATCCAGGCTCAAACCCTCATCCTCGAAGTCGCCGGCTTCTATTTCCTCGCCTCGCTCATCGGGCTCTGGTGGCTTGTCTATTTCAACCTCGCATCCGTGCGCGCCGCCTTCGCTACCCGCCCAACAACCCGCCCCCTGACTGCCCCCAGCCCGGTCGCGCAGAAGCCGGTTGCGCAGAACCCGCTTGTGCCGAAGGAATAGCACCAGCCCCCGCGCCCGCCTCCCGGAGCGCCGGCGCACTCCCGGCCGATTGACACGCATCCCCCATGTGGTTAGCGTCAGAATTGTCTACAGACTGAGTTTCGCCGGCGCTACAGCGCGTCGCGCTGAGGTTACCCATCGAATGCGACTTGCCATCCTCATCATGGCTGCGGGCAAAGGAACCCGCCTCAAATCCAGGCGTCCCAAGGTCCTCCACGAGATCGGCGGCCGGCCTCTCCTTCGCCACGTCATCGCCGCCGCCACCCAGGTCGTCCCACCCTCGGACATCTTTGCCATCGTCGGCCACGAAGCCGAAGCCGTAAAAGCCGCCGTCCAGGACACCGGCATTCAGTTTGTCCTCCAGCCCGAGCAGCACGGTACCGGCCACGCCGTTCAGTGCGCCGAGGCCGCCACGCGCGGCTACGATCAGATCGTCGTGCTCTCCGGTGATGTCCCCCTGCTGCGCCCCGAGACCATCCTCGCTCTTCGCGACTTTCACCTCCGCGAAAACGCCGCCATGACCATCCTCACCGCCGAGCCTGCCAACCCCTTCGGATATGGCCGCGTCCTTCGCGCCGCACCCCACTCCCCCGAAGTCGCCGCCATCGTCGAGCAGAAGGCCCTCACGCCCGCACAGCAGGACGAACGCGAAATCAACTCCGGCATCTATGCCTTTCGCCGGGACTCCCTCTACGCGCACATCCCTCGCCTCAGCACCGACAACGCCCATCGGGAGCTCTATCTCACCGATATGGCCCGGCTGCTCGTCGAATCCGGTGAGCGTGTCGTCGCCACCCCTGCCGCGCACACCACAGAAGTGCTCGGCGCCAATACCATCGCCGAGATGATGGACCTCGACCGCGAGCTGCGCCTGCAAAACGCCCGCCGGCTCATGGCTGCCGGCGTAACCATCTTCCGCCCCGAGACGGTCACCATCGACGCCGGTGTCGAAGTCGGCCCCGACTCCGTCATCGAGCCCTTCGTCCAGCTGCTCGGCCAAACCCGCCTCGGCTCCGAGTGCCGCATCCGCTCGTATTCGGTCCTCGAAAACGCCACCCTCGGCAACGGCGTGCTCGTCCGCCAGTCCTGCGTCATCGCGGAATCCGAAGTCGCCGCCGGCGCGCTCATCGGCCCCTTTGCCCACCTCCGCCCCGGCAGCCATATCGGCGAAGGCGCGCACGTCGGTAATTTCGTCGAGACCAAGAAGGTGAACCTCGGTGCCGGTTCCAAGGCCAATCACCTCACCTACCTCGGAGATGCCCGCATCGGCAAAGGTGTCAACATCGGCGCCGGAACCATCACCTGCAATTACAACGGCGTCGATAAGAACGAGACCCTCATCGCGGACGGCGTCTTCGTCGGCAGCGACTCAACCCTGGTCGCGCCCGTCTCCATCGGAGAAGGCGCCTATGTCGCCGCCGGATCGTGCATCACAGAAAACGTCCCCGCCGATGCCCTGGCGCTCGGACGTTCCCGCCAGGTGAACAAGGCAAACTGGGCAAAGACCCGTCGCGCTCAGCAGGCCCGCAAATCGGACTCGAATCGTTCCACGAAATAAGAGAACGGGCCGGGCATCTGGCGAAGTGGACCGAGGTCAGGCAGCCTGCCGGCCGTCTCCCTGCCCCGCCGCCAGCTCCGCGCGCAAACGCATCCGCGCCGTCATCATCGTGCGCATCGCCGTCCCCTGCGAAATCTTCAGCAGCGCTGCCGTTTGCGCCGCCGAGTAGCCCTCTACGTCCGTGAGCAGAAACACCAGCCGCTCCCGGCACGGAAGCCGCCGGATCGCCGCTTCCAGATCGGCACGCAGCACATTCCCGCCTCCTGCCAGCCCCGGACTGGCCGGAACCGGACCAGCCTCCTCTTCCGGCAACAGATCGCGCCGATAAAACTCCTGCAGCAGAGCGGCGTCGATCACACCGCCGTCCGGCTCCTCGGCCTTTTCGAACGCCCGGATAAATGTGTCCTGAAGAATGCTCTCGGCTTCTATCTCACTGCCGGTCATATAGAAAGAGACAGAAAAAATCCGATGCCGGTGACTGTTGTAGATGTCGCGCTGCTTCGCCTCAAGGCTTTGCCGAACCATCTGCCGCGCCGAAATCCGCGTAGAATCCTGATCGAAGTCAAACAACATGGGATTGCTGCACCCTGGGGAATTTGCCAGCAGTTGAAGGTTACCACGTTCACAACCATGAAACGGTCGCAGCCCTCCACATCGCATGAATGCGGGATCATCGTGTACTCTGCCAAAACCCCGCTCCCCCTGGCGTTTCGACCGGCGCTGCCCCCCAGGATTTGGTTCAGCCCAAAACGAACCAGCCAGGTTACGATAGAGCGGGAATTGTTCGTTACCCGACCAATTCGCTGTTTTCTTTCAGGCACTCCAGGGATGGGGGAATAGTGGCGTCAGAGCGGATCCTGATAGTGGACGACGAGCCGTACGTTCGGACTCTGATGGCGACCATGCTTGAGAAGTCAGGCTACACACCCATGCTTGCCTCCAATGGGCTGGAAGCAATCGAGCGGGTTGAGCAGGACGCCCCCTACGATCTCATCCTTTCCGACATCGTCATGAATGGCCTCGACGGTATCGGCCTCCTCGACCGTATCCGCCAGGTCCATCCCGATACCCCCATCGTCATGGTCACCGCCATCCACGATGTCGGCGTGGCCATCTCCGCCATGCGCAAGGGCGCTTACGACTACCTGCTCAAGCCCTTTGAAAAAGAACAGCTTCTCGCTACCGTGCGCCGAGCCCTCGACTATCGGCGGCTCGTCCAGCAGAACTCCGTCTACCGCCACAATCTCGAACAACTCGTCTCCGCCCGGACGGAAATGCTCCGCCAGGCCATGGCCGATCTCGAGCGTTCCTACGACATCACCCTCGAAGCCCTCGGCGATGCCCTCGATCTCAAGGATGCGGAAACCGAAGGGCACTCTCGCCGTGTAACCGCCTACACCATCGCCCTCGCCCGTCACTGCGGCGTCGAACTCTCCCAGACCCGCGTCATCGCCCGCGGCGCTTTCCTCCACGACATCGGCAAAATGGCCATTCCCGACGCCATTCTCCTCAAACCCGGAAAGCTCAACCCCGAAGAACAGAGCATCATGCGCGAACATTGCGCCCGCGGCTACCAGATCCTCAGGAAAATCCCCTTCCTCGAAGAAGCCGCCGAGATTGTCTACGCCCACCAGGAGTTCTACGACGGAAATGGCTACCCCCGTGGCCTCAAAGCGGATGAGATTCCGCTGGGAGCCAGAATCTTTGCCGTCGCCGACACTCTCGACGCCATTACCTCCGACCGCCCCTACCGCCGCGCCCGCACCTACGACGTGGCCCGCAAGGAAATTCTGCGCTGCGCCGGATCCCAGTTCGACCCCGCCATCGTCGACGTGTTCATGGGACTACCGGACAGCCTCTGGGAGGATTTGCGCGCCGAAATGACCCGCCATCCTCGCTTCTCCCCGCTCTCGTTCGCAGGATCGATTGAAGAACTGAAGCTCTGACCGCCCGGCGGCTGCAACACCTGCATTGCCGATCTGTAATCTGTTCTGAGGAGATGCCCTATGCCCCTGCTGGAAGATCGTGTGATCGCTGCC
>JAJZNH010000626.1 GCA_021811745.1 Acidobacteriota bacterium | reverse complement strand
TTCGACGCGAACATTGTGCGCGCGGTTCTGAATAACGGCCCCGAGGCCGGCGGCGTGGCCGATGAAGGCTACGGACCGATCGCGCTGTATGTCGGCGGCAGCGGAGAAGCGCAGTTCAAGGATGTTGCCTACAAGAATCTGGGGATGAAGTACCGGATGCCCGATAAGACTTCTCCGGATTTCCGCCGGCAGCGGATCAGCGATTTCTACTATTCGATGACGACCGCGGTGGCCGATTTCAACCACGACGGCTATCAGGACATTGTTTCGGGACCCTACATTTACTACGGCCCCGACTACACGAAGAGGAGCGAGATCGCGCTCGCCGAGTCGACCAGCCCCTCCACGTCGTTCAACCAGTGGTGGTGCGAATATGCGGAGGACTTTACCGGCGACGGCTGGCCGGATGTGATCAACGTGACCTACGGAGGGCCCGACAGCGGCGTGTATCTGTACGTGAATCC
Source organism: Acidobacteriota bacterium (assembly GCA_021811745.1). The sequence continues at coordinate 3,893 of JAJZNH010000626.1, read as the reverse complement.
CAGGGGAGAAGAGCGCCGTTGGAACGTGTATAAGGTGGTCTCCAATGTGCAGAGCGAGATCGCCACGGTGGCGGACCTCGATCACAGCGGGCAGCTCTCGGTAGTTTTCATGGGAGACGGCTATGTGAGCTATGCGAAGCCGGACCCGGCCAATCCCACCGGCCCGTGGGTGGTTCACCATGTCTCCGAGCAGGGTTATGGAACGGCGCACGGCATCGGGGTAGGCGATGTGAACGGCGATGGGCGGCTGGACATCCTGAATATGTACGGGTGGTGGGAACAGCCGGCCGATCCGAATCAGCCGTGGAAATATCATCCCGAGGTGTTTGGCCGCTACGGGCACGGCATCGCCGGGGGCGCGCTGATGGGCGTCTACGACGTGAACGGCGACGGATTGCCGGACGTGGTGACGGCGCTCGATGCGCATGGATGGGGCCTGGCGTGGTTCGAGCAGAAGCGGGACGCGCAGGGCAATATTTCCTTTGTGCGCCACATGATCAGCGACGACCTGGGGACGCCGAAGGAGAATGCCGGAGGGGTGGTGTTTTCCGAGCCCCATGCGGCCTACTTTGCGGATATGAACGGGGACGGGATTCCGGACTTTATCGTGGGCAAGCGGTATTGGTCGCACAACGCCGATTATCTGGACCCCAATCCCTTCGGCCCCCCGGTTCTCTACTGGTATAAGACGGTTCGCGATCCCAAGGCGCCGGGAGGAGCACGGTTTGAGCCGGAGCTGATCGACACGAATTCCGGCGTAGGTTCGACGGTGCTGGTCACGGACCTGAAGAAAGACGGCACCGCGGACGTAGTCACCGGCACCAAGCTGGGGACGTTCATCTTCTGGGGCAAGAAGAAGGCTGGGCAATAAGGGCGGAAGTTTCTGGAAGAGTGCGGCGCCGGCCGGGCAGAGCAGGAATGCCGGCCGGCGCCGCGTTGCTTTTGGGGGCGGTCTCCGCCGCAGGCAGGTTCACGCGATTGCCAGACACCCGAGATGAAAAGGCCAGGAATAAAGATTTACGAAATCTAATACAATTAGCAGTTGAAATAATTTTAGTAAATAGTATAATTTGTTCTTGAAGTCGTCGAAGGAGGGTTTCAAGATGCAGAATCCATTTCGCCCAGGTGCTGGCCATATGCCCCCTTACCTGGCTGGACGGCGGCAGGAGTCTGAGGAATTCGGCAAGCTTCTGGAGCAAGAGGTAATCCTCAAGAACCTTGTACTCACAGGGCTTCGCGGTCTTGGAAAGACAGTCCTTTTGGAGACGTTTAAGCCAATGGCGATGCAATCCCGCTGGCTTTGGGCTGGTACAGATCTGTCGGAATCAACGAGCATCAGCGAAGAACATCTTGCAACTCGCTTGCTAACGGATCTTTCTGTGGCTATGAGTTCGTTCGTCGTTCAGAGGGAAGAGTTCTCCCCAATCGGGTTTTCCCAGCAGTCTAGAGACGTTTCATCCCCATTGACATACCAGACGCTGCGCAGTGTTTACGACGGAATTCCAGGGCTCGTGCTTGACAAGCTAAAGGGAGTGCTGGAGGCTGTTTGGCCGCACATCCAGGCATCGGGGAGAAAAGGGATCATTTTCGCCTATGACGAAGCGCAGAATTTATCGGACCACGCAAAGAAGAACGAGTACCCGTTGTCACTCCTTCTAGACCTGTTCCAGTCCTTACAGAGAAAGGGCTATCGGTACATGCTTGCGCTCGTCGGGTTGCCCACTCTGTTTCCGAAGCTCGTGGAATCGCGTACTTTCTCTGAGCGAATGTTTACCGTGGTCACGCTAAGGTCATTGAGCGAGCCGGAAACTCAAGAGGCGATCGTGAAGCCGATCAACGACGCCCGTGATTGCGCTGTACGTTTCAATCAAGCCTCGATAAAGACTGTTTGGCAAGCCACGCACGGGTATCCATATTTCGTGCAATACGTTTGCCGGGAGATCTTCGATATATGGGTTCAAGCTGTTGAATCCGGCTCACAGCCTCACGCCATTCCAATGGCAGAGATCTTGGCAAAACTCGATACCGACTTCTTTGCCGGGAGATGGGCAAGAGCAACAGACCGTCAAAGAGAGCTACTTGGAGTGATTGCAGAACTTCCCAACGCCGATGCTGAGTTTACTGTCCAAGAAATCGCAGAATCTCCGGCGAATAAGCGCGGTCTAAGGGCCTTCAGCAGCAGCCATATTAACCAAATGCTGGCTTCCCTCTCCGATGCCGGACTTGTCTACAAGAATCGTTACGGCAAATATTCGTTTGCGGTTCCGATGCTTGCCAGCTTCATCAAGCGACAGCAGTCGCAAACGGCGGAGCAAGAGGCATGATCGAATGGCGGTCTTTCGAGACCGCGCCAGCGGCCACGCACATTGTCCAGGCAGGATGCGCCCGGCGCGGTGCTATACTCGCCACGACATGCGAGTTTTTGCGATACTTCCCGCCGCGGGTTTAGGCACCCGGATGGCCGGCCCCCAACCCAAACAGTTTCTGGTTCTCGGCGGGACGCCGATCCTGGTCCACTCGCTGCGCGCGTTTGCGGCTGTCCCCCGGGTGACGGGGATTTACGTGGCGGTGCGGCGGCCGGAGATGAAGCGCGTGGAGGCGCAGATTGCCGAGTTCGGCTTTGCCGGCCGCGTGACCGTGGTGGAAGGGGGCGACAAGCGGCAGGAGTCGGTGGCGCACGCACTGGCGGCGCTGCCTGCCGAGCCCGACGATATTGTGCTGGTGCACGACGCGGTGCGGCCGCTCATCGATGCCGCCACCATCGACCGAACCATCGATGCGGTGGCTGAACACGGAGCGGCGATCGTAGGTCTGCCGGCCGTGGACACCATCAAGCAGGTGGAGCGCACGGCGCACGGCGCCATCATCACGGCGACGATTCCGCGCGAGTTCATTGTGCAGGCGCAGACGCCGCAGGGCTTTCGCGTGGGCCTGCTCCGCGAGGCCTTTGCCGAGGCGGAGGTGGACGGGTTCGTGGGCACCGACGAAGCGTCGCTGGTGGAACGCGCCGGACAACCCGTGCACGTGGTTCCTGGTTCTCAGGTTAACCTGAAGATTACGCAGCCTGGCGACCTGGAGCTGGCGGAATTCTACTTGCGGCAGCGGGATTCGCGGAGCGAGCGGAGTTAGCAGGGGTTTGTCAACGGAGTCTGGTCTGTTGATGCAGCAGAATGCGGCTGGCTGCCCCTGATCACGGACAACGGATCACTGACCACTTTCTTTATGGACACACGCATTGGATTCGGCTATGACTCGCACGCCTTCAAGCCGGGGGTGCCGTTGCGCATCGGCGGCATGACGCTGGACCACCCCGAGGGGCTGGCTGGCCACTCGGACGGCGACGTGCTGCTGCACGCGGTGACAGACGCGCTGCTGGGCGCGGTAGCGGCGGGCGACATCGGCAGCTTTTTTCCGCCGGGCGATCCGCGCTGGAAGGACGCCGATTCGGCGATCTTTCTGAGCACCGCGATCGAAGAGGTGGGGCACGCCGGCTACCGCATCGCCAATGTGGACGTGACGCTGGTGCTGGCCAAGCCGAAAATCGGGCCGATTGCCGCCGACATGCGCGCCCGGGTGGCGGAGCTGCTGCAGGTGGAGATGAACCAGGTGAGCATCAAGGCCAAAACGCCCGAGGGCCTGAACCTGGACCATGTGGCGCAATGCCACGCGGTGGCGCTGGTGACCCGGGTCCGCGAAGACGACGGCCTGAAGAGCATGAGCGACGTGATCGAGAGCCAGCGCCAGCTCGAAGACGTAGTAGACGACCTGCTGGCCTCCGTGCATGGAGTGACGAAGAAGCGCATCCAGCCGGTATACGACACCGAGGACATCACGTAAAGGCAGGGAGTGGGGAATAGGGAGTAGGCCCTGCGGGTTTCGCTTTGTATTCGCCG
>JAJZNH010001006.1 GCA_021811745.1 Acidobacteriota bacterium | reverse complement strand
GCAGTTCCTCCGCTTCAAAAATGGTTGCTTAGGATGGTTCACGGCTCTCATGCGCTGGCCCCGCTGCCTGCAACGGCACGCTGTTCAGAGCGCCTCAGCCGTGCTGCGGCGCAACCGGAGTTTCAGAACCGGCCTCGGTCAGAACGATGTTTCCCAGCGCGGTTCCATCAGCAACTGCGCCGGTTCTCCCGGACAGGCCACTGGGCTGGTGGGGAAGAAAGACTCTGAGGGTCGTGCCGCGGACGGGGTTCCGCTCGGCCCATATGCGCCCGGAGTGCTGCATGACAATGGTGCGGCAGATTGCCAGGCCAAGACCGCTGCCGCCCTTCTGGCGCGAGTCGGAGGCATCCACCTGCTGGAACCGGCCGAAGACGGCCTCCAGTTTGTCGGCGGGAATGCCCCGGCCATTGTCGATGACGGAGACGGTGATGCCTGTTGTATCCGGGCGCATCATGACGGAGACGGTGGAGTTGGGAGGCGAGAACTTGATCGCATTCGAGAGCAGATTGGTGAGCCCCTGGAGGATGCGGTCAGCGTCGGCCGAAACTTCGGCCTGTGTGGAGTCGTGGATCAGCTTTACGCCGGCTGATTCGGCGACCGGCTGCATGCCTTCGATAGCCTGATGGACAAGTTCGGCCAGTTGCACAGAATGAAAAGCGAGAGGTTCGCGGCCGCTCTGGATGCGCTCCAGGTCGAGGATGTCATTGATGAGGCGCACGAGGCGGTCGGAGTTGGCGAGCGCGATACGGAGCAGGTTTTCGGCCTTTTCGTTGACGTCGCCGAGGATGCCGGATGTGAGCAGTCCCAGTGCGCCGCGGATGGAAGTGAGCGGTGTGCGCAACTCGTGGCTGACGGTTGAGATGAACTCGTCCTTGAGACGGTCAAGGGCATAGCGCTGGCTGATGTCGCGGAAACTGAGCACGCATCCGGAAAAGCTCCCCTGCTCAACGATGGGAGTATATGTGTATTCGGCAGGGAATGAACTTCCGTCGGTGCGAAAGAAAGTGTCTTCACCGCTCGAAGGCATGGCGACGCTCGAAACGCTGCGCAACGGGCATGTGCTTCCGCATTTGCGGCTGGGGGGCGCGAAGCCATGCAGAAGCTCATGCATCGGATTGCCGGTAAGCCCAGCGGCAGAAGCGCCGAGGAGCCGCAAGGCGGCCGGGTTGGCGAAACTCACCATGCCGCGCTGGTCCACGCCGCAGATGCCGTCGGCGACCGCATCGAGCAGGATCTGTTGGTGGCGATTGAATTGACCTGCTGAAGCGGGCGCCGATGTCTGTTCACTGCCGCGCGCAGCGTACTTCTCCGGCGCCAGGCGCGTGCTTTTACCGCCTTCCGCGGAAGCCGCGATGTCCCAATGCTTCTCTGACTGATCGGAAGCGAAAGCGGCAGGATGTTCCAGAAACCGGTCGGTGAGCAGCGCCTCGGAAGCGGTGATGCTGCCATTCATGCGGCTGGCCGCCATGCCGGCGCCGGCCCAGGGACGCCGATCATCACGGCTTTCATTCTTTTCGTCGGATGCGCGGAGAAAAGGAGAGAAGATGTGCAATGCGAGAACGACCGCAGCGGCTGTGGCCGCGATCATCAGCAGGAAATCAGCGTGCGGGCCCTCCGCGAGACGGGTCGCGATTGCATAAGCAGCCAGGGTCACGGTCAAAATTGTCAGGATCGGCAAGAACCTGGTGTGGCCGCCGAACGCTTCCGGCACAGACCTTCCGCTTTCTGTGATCTCGCTCCGCTCCAATCCGTCCCCCATTATCCCCCCGTCACTCGAATTGAGTGCGCCTTTCTTCGAGACAAACAAGCGGATATTCGCCTGTGCGATTCGCAGGTAGTATAAGGCTTTGATTCCAATGTCTCTAGGCAAATCGGAGGCTAGCCTCTCCCCGCGAAAACCAAAGTCACCTCCGCACCCGGAAGAAAGAAGAGAAGATCACTAGAATGTGTGCGAAGGTTGAGAGGGCCGGTCGCTTCCCACGAAGGGCCGGAAGCCATGGCCGCCCGGAAGCCAGGGTGATCGTACAGACCAGGAAATGCTGGCAGATTTTGTTTTGTGAGGGTGCGTCTGCCCAGCGTGTGCGGAACTTGAGTCGCGCCATTCAGGCGAGTATAGAAACCGGGGGCTTCATTCGCAGCGGCGAGCAGAAGAGCTCATTCAGACAAGTGCTTTGTGTCAGGGCGAACTTTAACTGAACTGCAAATGCGACAAAGAGAAGAACGGGCTTCGGCGCTGTGCAATTTTTGCCACCGAATTCGCTTGCCATATGCGCTTTATCCTCTCGCCGCGGCAAGTGAATCTCATCCGTGACAACACCGGCCGGCGCCGGATTCGTCCGGCACAAACTCGTGGATGCGCTACTCCGGCCAGACTCTGTCCAGGGCTCAGATGAGCTTGTCTGCTAGCAGAGAGCCGCCCCAGACGGCGGCCAGGCCGAGGATGAAGCTGGCGCCGGCATAGAGAGCCGCTAGCAAGAAGGCCCCGCTGCGCAGCGTCGAAAGAGTCTCCCACTCATAGGTGGAGAAGGTGCTGTATGCGCCGACGAAGCCGATGGGGATCAGGTATCTCCAGGCGGGGTTCAGGTCGGCTCTGCGGCCCATGTAAGTGAGCGAAAAGCCGATGATGACGCAGGCCGTGATGTTCACGATCAGGGTGCCGTAGGGAAAACGGACTCCCATGCGGTTGGCCACTGCGGCGCCAACCCAGTATCTGGCGATGGAACCGAGGGCGCCTCCGGCAGCGATGAGCAGATACTTCTGCAAAGTCCTTCTCCTTTCGAGAGGCGGGTACACGGCGAGCGGCGGAACAGAGCAGGATGTCCAGAGCAATCCGGGCCATTGCCCCGCTCGATCTACCCACATTGCGTGCTCAGGGATCGCGTTGGAGATATGACACCGCAACAGGGTTCCCTGTCAGGAGTCATCATCTGTCCAACCCAACGGAAAGAACAGCGGTTAAGGGTGAACTCCTTCACCACGCCAAAGCACATGATACCATGCCGATGCAGGTTTTATGACTCTCTTTCGCCGCCGGCACGTGGACAGATTTTCGTTCCTGCTCGGTTGCAGGCATCCGCGTGCGCAATGGGAAAGTGCAATGCAGGATCAGGAGGGGGCGCAGCTTCACTCCGGGTGTTCGGGGCCCAGGATGCAGATGTCGGGAAGGTTACGGTAGCGCTCGGCGTAATCCATTCCATAGCCGATGACGAACTGGTTGGGAATGGAAAAGCCAACATAGTCGGCTTCGATCTTTTCAATGCGCCGCGAGGGCTTGTCGAGCAGCGCGGCGATGCGCAGCGATTTCGGGTGCTGCTGCAGAAAGTGCTTGCGCAGGTAGGCGAGGGTGAGGCCAGTGTCAAGGATGTCCTCGACCACGAGCACATTCTTGCCTTCAATCGGCTCGTCGAGATCCTTGATCAGCTTGACCGCGCCGGAAGATCGCTGCCCGATGCCGTAGCTTGAAGTGGCAACAAAGTCGAAGGTGGCATCGGCCTCGATGGCCCGGGCCAGGTCGGCCAGAAACGGAGCCGCGCCCTTGAGCACACCGACCATGACCAGCCTTTCGCCTTTCAGGTCGCGGGTGATCTGGGCGCCCATTTCGGCGACGCGGTCGGCGATCTGCTGACGGGTAAAAAGCACCTCCAGGCCTTGAGAAGTCATGGTTGTCATGTTGACAGTATCGCGCGAATCGGCAGAGCGTGCTTTAAGCCTTTGCCAAAACCCGGGCCGGGCATCCTGAAGCCCTGCTTTTCAGGCCAGCGCGTCTATACTTGAAGAACGATGTTGCCCTATTTGCACATTTGGCATTTGCATGTGCCCACTTTCGGGCTGATGCTGTGGCTGGCTGCGGTGACGGGCGGGTTTGTGATGGACCGCTGCTTCCGCCGCGAGCGCATCGAAGCGGATGCGGTCGGGATGGTGGCCGTGGCTGTGGTGATGGGCATTGTTGGCGCCAAGCTTTGGCATGTACTCGACACGCCGTCGGAGTTTCGGGAGATTGGCTGGCGCGTGCTGTGGGATTCGGCCGGATTTGCGTGGTACGGCGGGCTGGTCTTCGGCATCTCAGCGCTGATCTTCCAGGGCTGGCGGGCCAGGATCGGCGGGCTGCGCATGCTCGATCTGGCGGCGCCGGCGGCGGCTGTCGGATACGGAATCGGGCGCATCGGTTGCTTCTTATCCGGCGATGGCTGTTATGGCATCGCCACCACGCTGCCTTTCCCTTGGGGCATGAGCTTTCCCAACGGCATTGAACCCACTCCTCTCGGGGTGCGCGTGCTGCCGACACCGCTGTATGAGCTGGCGGGAGGATTGCTGATCGGTTGGTGGCTGTGGCGGCGTCTCGGCAAGCCGCACACCACAGGT
>JAJZNH010000094.1 GCA_021811745.1 Acidobacteriota bacterium | reverse complement strand
CCAGCATCCGGTTCATGGTTGCATCCCCGGCCGCGGCGGCATAAGGAAGTTCACCGGCTTTACCTGCTCATCGCGCAGTTGGCGGCCGGTGTAATGGACAAACACATCGTCGAGCGTGGTGTTCTGCACGCTCAGCGACGTCAGCGATTGGCCAAGTTCCGTGGCGATCTCGACCAGTTGCAGGGTGGTCTTCGATCCGGACGTGGTGATGACGCGATAGAACCCGTTGCTCTCGCCCTGTACTCTCGTTACGCCGTCAAGCGCCTCCAGGCGCTCGCGCCATTCTTCAGTTTCGCGCTCAAATTGCACTTCAACCACGTTGGCGCCCGCCACGCTGTTCTTCAGCTCGATGGGCGTGCCCAGCGCCACCAGCTTGCCGTGGTCGACAATGGCGATGCGGTCGCAAAGCTTGTCCGCTTCTTCCATGTAATGCGTGGTGAGGAGCATGGTCAGGTTGCGGGTGGCCTTCAGATTGTTCAGCATCTCCCACACAGCGATGCGCGATACCGGGTCCAACCCGGTGGTTGGCTCGTCGAGGAAGAAGATGCGCGGATTGTGCACCAGCCCGCGCGCGATTTCGAGCCGCCGCCGCATGCCGCCCGAGAGCGTTTTGGTCTGCGCTTTGCGCCACTTGCTCAGGTCCACGGCCTCAAGCACTTCGGCGATGTTCTTCTCGCGTTGCGCGCGCGGCACGCTGTAGAGTTTCGCGTAAATGAGCAGGTTTTCCTCGACAGTCAGGTCCTGATCGCTGGTGAGCGCCTGCGGGATCACGCCGATCATACGGCGCACGGCATCGGGATCCTTGCTGACGTCCTGCCCTGCAACGATGGCCTTACCCGCGGTTACCGGAATCAGCGTCGTCATCATGCGGATCAGCGTGCTTTTGCCGGCGCCATTCGGCCCCAGCAGGCCGAAGATTTCGCCCTCGGCCACGTTGAAGCTGACCCCTTTCACCGCTTCAAAGTCGCCGTAGCGCTTGACGATCTGCTCGACCTCGATGGCCGCGCGTCCTGGCCGGGAATTGCCGTTGAATGCGGGTTGGCTCACTGCTTCACCAGCCTGCTTTTTGGGATATAGACTTCGGCGGTCATGCCCGGCACAAACTGCTCGCCGGGGTTGGGGATCAATAGCTTCAGTTGCACGGTCCTGATATCGCGCTTGCGGCGGCTTACGTCCCGCTGCGTGGCGAAGTCAGCCTCAGAGGCTTTGGCGATGACCTTGCCCCACACCGTGGCGCCGCTCGGCATCACCACGCGCAGCTTGTCGCCAAGCTGAACGCCGGCGTCTTCGGTTTCCGGCAGAGGCGCATACACCCAGGTCTGCTTAAGGTCCATGATGGTCACGATGGGCGTCCCTGCCGCTACCACCTCTCCCTGCCGTGCGGCCCACTCGTTCACGACTCCGCTCACCGGAGCGACGATGCGGGCGTAGCTCTCCTCCACCTGAGCCTGCCTGGCCAGCGCGCGGGCGTTTGCCAGGTCGGCCCGGGCCGAGTAAACCGTTCGCTCCGTAACCGCGGTCAGCAACTCGTGCGCCTGCGCCTGGCGCAGATTGGCTCCCGCCGCAGCAAGGCTGTCGCGAGCGGCGTTCACGGCCGCTTGTGCCGCCTGCAGGCTGGTCTCCGCCTCGTCCCTGGACTGGGCGCTCATTATGCCGTCTTTCGCCAACGCCACGGTGCGGCGGGTGTCGGCCTCCTGATGGTCGTACTGGGCCTGCGTCTGCGCCAATGTGGCTTGCGCCACGCGCACCTGCGCCTCGGCGCTTATCGCTGCGCTGTTCGTCTCGCCCCGCGTCTGCCGCTCGGTTTGCTCGGACTGCCGAAGTTTCCACTGGTCACTGATTGCAGCGGCCTGTGCCGCTTTCAGCGCCGCCTCAAGATCGTCGCTCTCAATCTCTGCAATCAGCTGTCCTGCTTTTACCCTTTGTCCCTCAACCACCGTCAGCTTTTCGATCTGTCCGGGAATTCTGGAGCTTACGACCACCTCGTTCGCATCTACTGTGCCGATGAGCTGCAACTCACCTGAGCGCGGGACGGTCAACAGATACCAGACCAGCGATCCCATCGTCAGCAGGCCCAGGATGACGAAAACTCGATTGCGCGCACTCACCTGGTTTTCACCTCAAATTGCTTCATCCCGTCACTTTCGGGCATGGGCGTATCGGCCAGCACGCGGGCTGCCACGCGAGCCCCATATGTGCGGTCGGTAAAGATCGTCATGCCCAGATACTCGACAGCCGCCCTGCGCCGCATGGCCATCGCGCTCCGCTCCAGAGGATTCTTTTCCGTCATCATGCGCACCACGGGTGCGGAGAGAAAGTAAAAGACGTTGGCGCCCAGCGCCGCGTACATCATCTGCCACTCGTCCGCCGGAATCAGCTCGCCCGCAGCTCTGCCTTCCGCGAATAGATCCAGGAGCCGCGGCATTACGGGCCGAAAGACCTTTTCGACGAGAGAGGCCAGCGCATTCTCTTCACCGCGGTGAAGACGCACCATCTCCTGCTGCATCAGGTTCTGGAAGGCGCGTTGCGAATGGATGCGGTCGAAGTGGTTGAGCGCAAAGCGGACCAGCCGCTCGCCGGCAGAACGCTTGCTTTCGAGCACCGCGAGGCCAGCCGCCACAACCCGCTGCGTCACCGCTTCCAGGGCTGCGGCATAGAGCGCATCTTTGCCTTGGAAGTAGTAGTAGAGCAGCGCTTTATTCACGCCGGCCGCCCCGGCAATCTGTTCGGTGCGCGCGCCTGCAAGCCCGTTCTCGCTGAACTCAAGGATGGCGGCATCCAGAATGCGGGCCCGCGTCTGGTCGGCGCGCTCGTGCTGGGTTCTAGTTTGGCTGATGATGGACATAATTAACTAACTGGTTAGTAAAATAACCGAAATGCAGAATGCGTGCAAGAGCGTTGGCTCAAGATTCTTTTTGAGGCTTGCGGGCGAGCCGGTAGATTGCAAATTGTGAGGGAACGCATTCCCGCTCTGTAGCGCCGCTTTCCAGATCGGATCGCCGCGGCGACTGCGGGTCTCCAGCCCCGCACATGATGCCCGGCGGCGTGGACGCCGCCAGTACGGCCAGTCCGGAGACCAGCGCTATCTGGCTTTATCAGCCTGGTTTATCTGCGAGTTACGGCCGTGGCGCACCTGTTTGCAGTAGATGACGAAATCGTAACCTGATTCATTTGTGACCATCAAACCTTGCACGCGTCCATTGAGTAAGGGCTTTCAGGGGTTTTTGCCCAGCGTGATGTGCCTGCTTCCCCAACCGCTTTCCAGCGCAGGGCTCTTCCAGCAGCCGACATCGCAGGAGATTGCATGTTCGTTCGTGTTCGTCCCGTAGCAATTCCGTGGCGCCGTGCCGCGGGGTCTGCCCTAACGCAAGCCAGCAGCGCAGTCCGAGAACGACAACGGGAAACCCGCAATGCGGATCTCTGGAAAAGCCTGACGTATGCCGTTGTGCTGGTTATGTTTGTGGCCTGCGGTTTGCCAAAGCCGCTCTCTGCGCAGAAGATTTCCAGTCCCGCGGGCGGCGAGAGCGGGTTGCCGGATGCCCCTGAGATTACGGCGCCGTCTCCGGCCCCCGGTACGGCATCCGCTTCCAGGCAGCCTTCCGCCATCGTTTCAGGAACGGTGGTTGACACCAACGGGGCGGAACTCACGGGCGTGGAGGTTACACTTGCCGGGCCGGTGGAACGGCAAATGGTCACAGGGAGCAATGGCGAGTTTACCTTCAGTAATCTGCCCGCCGGAGACTTTCTACTGAAAGTCTCCGGTAAGGGCATGAGCACCATTACCATACCGGACATTGTGCTCCACGCGGGCGAGGTGCGTTTTTTCCCGAAAATCGTGCTTCAGGTCGCTTCCGCGGCTACAAGTGTTGAAGTTGTCGCCAGTCCGGAGCAGCTTGCCGAGAAGCAGATTCACCTTGAGATGCAGCAGCGCGTATTTGGCATTTTGCCCAATTTCTACACAAGTTATGACTGGAATGCGGAGCATCTTTGGGCAAAGCAGAAGTTTCAGTTGGCCCTGCGCGAGGAAACGGATCCGATCACCATTGTTGACGTCGCAGCGGTGGCAGGAGCAGAGCAGTTCGTTAACCGCTTTCCGGGGTATGGGTCGGGTCCGGTGGGCTATTTCAAGCGGTTCGGAGCGGCTTATGGCGACAATGCAGCTGGCGATTTTATTGGCAGCGCCCTTCTCCCCTCGCTATTTCATCAGGACCCTCGCTACTTTTACAAAGGCACGGGTAGCTTCATGTCGCGGGCGCTGTATGCCATGAGCTTCGCCGTCATGTGCAGGGGCGACAATGGCCGCCGTCAGGTGAACTACTCGCATATTCTGGGGAACTTTGCTGCCGGCGCGATTTCGAACTTAT
>JAJZNH010000355.1 GCA_021811745.1 Acidobacteriota bacterium | reverse complement strand
CTTCGGGAATCTCGGCTACCGCCTTGGCGCCGCCTTCCTCGTCCCCTATCCCAATCGCATCCGCGGCAAGCTCTCGCCCGACGGCAAGACTCTCACCACCGCATGGGAAGGCCACACCCTCACCCTGCCGGCCAACAACATCGGTCAACTTCCCGGTGCCGAGCGCCACGCAATGCACGGCCTCATCCTCAAAGCCAAGGTGACGGACGTGAAGGTCACCCACACGCCGGACGGCGAACAGGCCACCGCCGTCCTCCATGCCGGCAACTTCGGCGGCCACTGGCTCGCCAGCACCGACCTCGTCTACACCATTACGCTCACGGCCCAGGCGCTCGACGTCAGCATCGTTGCCAAAAACGTCGGCAATGAGGCCGAGCCCATCGCCATCGGCTGGCACCCCTACTTCCGCCTGCCCTCCGGCAAGCGCGAACAGGTGCGCATCCAAATTCCCGCCACCATGATGGCCAAGGTGGACAACTACGACAACGTCTTCCCCACCGGTCAGCTCGTGCCCGTGGCCGGCACCCGGTACGACTTCAACGTCCCCGGCGGCCGCCCGCTCGACAAGAACTACTACGACGACAACTGGAGCCACCTGCTGTGGAAGAACGGCATGGTCACGATCCAGGTGATCGACCCCGCCGCACACTACGGCGTCGACATCGACGGCATCTCACCCGAGATCCGCACCATCCAGATGTACGGCCCGCCCACCTCCCAGTTTGTCGCCATCGAGGACCAGTACAACTTCGCCGACCCCTTCGGCAAGGAGTGGCACGGCATGAACACCGGCATGGTCACGCTCAAGCCCGGCCAGAGCACCAAGTGGAACGTCCGCCTGCACGTCTTCGTGCCATAAGGCCCCACCCGCCAGGTAGCGGGGCTCGGGAACGGCGAGTGGCCCCCATCGGACCGCCCGGCAAGGAATGTGCGCCCCAGGTTTCGCACTCGAGGGACCTGGGCGCGCCAACCTGTTTCATTCGACAGGCAGCGTACCTGGAACCCGCCGTCTGCCAGGATCGACGGCCCGCCGCAGCGCCGTAAAACTCCGTGCTCCAGGCCCTCAGAGCGTAACCAGCGGCGTCGCGCCTTCCGGCTGGCAGAGGGCGGGCGGCTCGCCTTCGGCGCGCGGCTTCCAGTTGCGCGGCTGGTAGATGCAGCACGGCTCCGGGGCCAGCGGATCGCCGGTCAAGGCGTAGGCACGGGCGCGGCTGCCGCCGCAGATCTCCTTGTACTCGCAGGCGCCGCACTTGCCCTCGAGTTGGGCGGTATCGCGCAACGCCTTGAAAATGGGGGCATTGCGGTAGATCTCAGCCAGCGGCGTCTCGCGGATGTTGCCGGCGTGAATGGGCAGAAATCCGCTCGGGTAGACGTTGCCCATGTGCGAAATGAAAACAAAGCCCTTGCCGTCGTTGACGCGCCGCGTGGCCCAGGCCTTGGTACGGCTGGCAGCGTCGGCCGTGGGCGCGCCCGGCTCGTATGCGGTTGACCGCACCGCCCCGGGATGCCCGCCGTGAGCAAACTTGCGCTCCTCTAAGTTGTGCTGCAGCAGATACCTGCGGTAATGCATCGCCTCGGTGGTCTTGATCTGAAAGTTCACCCGGTGCGACAACTCGTAGATTTTGCCGAAAACCTGCTCGAACTCCTCACCGCTGAGCAGGTCGGCCAATTGCCCGCGCCCCACCGGAACCAGGAAAAAGACGTTCCACATCACAATCGCCAGCTTCTCGAACAAATTGCAGAGGTGATCGAGATCGTCGGCGTTGTGGCGGCTGATGGTGGTGTGTACCTGGATGGGAATGCCGGCCTCGTTGGCCCATTCAATGGCCTGGATGGTGCGCGCCCAGGCGCCGGGCAGACCGCGGAACTTGTCGTGAATCTCCGGGCTGGAGCCATCCAGCGAAATGCCCAGCCGCACCAGGCCCGCTGCCTTGAGCTTGAAGATGGCCTCGCGGGTCAGCAGCGGGGTAGCGCTGGGCGTAAGTGCCACATGCACACCCTTTTCCGCTGCGTAGCGGATCAGGTCGTAGACATCGGCGCGCTTCAGCGGGTCGCCCCCGGTAAAGACGAAGATGGGCACATGCATGGCGGCGATCTGGTCGATCAGCGCCTTGCCCTCGGCGGTGCTGAGCTGGTCGGGGTGCGGCAGCGGCTGGGCGGCGGCGCGGCAGTGCTTGCAGGCCAGATCGCAGGACTGGGTCACTTCCCAGATGGCCAGAAATGGCGACTCGTCGTAGTCGATCCCCCCACGGGCGGGAATGGAATGCATGGGTTCAAGCGGCTGCATAGGACCTCCCCTGGAGTGGTGGCGGGCCGGAACGGTGGAACTGGACCTGCGCCGGGGAAAGACCGGAACGACCTCTTTACCAGGGGAGAAACCCCGGCAATGGCAACCAATCCCGAACGCCACGATTTTCATCTAACTAAGAAGATCAGTCCCAGGAAGATCACGCTGTGATTGGGATCACTCCCCGCTGAGGCTGAAGCGGCATTCATCCAATTTTAAGTGTTTTGCGGGATCTGAAAGCGTATTGTTGAAATCAAGTCTTCGCACATCGGGGAGACGGTATCTTAAGATGATCGGAAATTCCCGATTTGCCGATAAAGCGGGTGACGGACTTCGGGACTTCTCATTAACTGTGAGATAGATCACCTGGCGATGTGCGAGGGGGCACTGTGCGAATCGATGCAGACTCGCTTCAATTAAGGTGGAGTAGCAGCAGGAGGTTCCCCATGACCTCAACGATCAAGCCGGGCTGGTTGAAGCCCGCGACGATTCTTTTCGCCTCTGAAATTCCCGCCAACGAGAAAGCGTTTGAATTCGCGCTGGCGCAAGCGCGCGAGTTTGGCGCCGACCTGATTCTGTTTCACGCCTACGACACGCTGGTGGTAGCGGCTTCGGAAACTTCGGGGATCCGGTATTACGACTATGCGGCGGCCGCCCGTGCCGAAAAACACCACCTGGAGCCCCTGGTGGAGCGGGTGCGCGCGGCCGGCGTGCAATGCGAAGTGGTTGTACGGCCCGGCTTGCCGGCCGATCAGATTCTGGAGTTTGCCCGCGAGCGGGAGATCGACCGCATCGTCATGGGTACCCACTCGCCGGGCCCGATCGGCAAGCTGCTGGTGGGTTCGGTGGCCGAGGCGGTGCTGCGCAGAGCGCATGTGCCGGTGAATATCATCGGGCCCGAGGTGGTGAACGGCGGATACCGGAACTTCGCCACCCGGACGGTCCTGTGCGCGGTCAGCATGCAGGAAGCCAGTTGCGTGGTCGCGAATTTTGCCGCCGAGCTGGCGGCGCAGCACGGGGCGCGCATGATCCTGCAGCATGTGATCCGGCCGCAGGAGCGTGCGGAGATCATGGCTGGACGCACGCTCGACGACGTGGAGGCGGAGCTGCTGAAGATGGTGCCGGAGAGCCTGCAGGCGCGCGTGGAGATCCAGACCATCGTGGTGCCCGGCGATCCCACCGAGGAGCTGCTCTACCAGAGCCGGGCCCAACAGGCGGACCTCATTGTCCTGGGCGCACAGGGAGCATCGGCGTTCGCCGCCATCACCCGCCACGGGGTGGTGTATAAGACGCTGGCCCACACGCAATGCCCGGTGATCACGCTCTCGCCGATTGTGCTGGCCGAGTGTGGCGCTGAGACGGAGAAGACACCGCCATCGGAAGCCTACATGGCGGGCGTCATCTGACGCTCGAACTCTGCTGGAAAATGGCGCGCTGCGGCGCGCCATTTTCGTTGGCGCCGGCGGAGGGGCCGCAGCATCCGAACGATGAGTTGCGGCCTATCGATCAGATTAATCGCAGCAGCACGAGGATGAGCACGATGGTGAGGATCAGGCTTACGCCGCCGCCGCCGTAGTAGCCCCAGCCCGGCCCCAAGCGATAGCCGCCAAAACCAAATCCGAAAATCAGAACGATCAGCAGGACGATCAACAGCATAGGTTCTCCTTTGTCCCCGCCCGGGGTTGAGCCCTGCTGCTCTGATGCGGGGAACTGTGGGGAAGGTGTCTGGCAGAGAGTTGCCTGGCCCTACATCCCGGAACAGCACACTCAGTTTCGTCCTGTCAATACGGAGCGGGCGCACAACCCCGGGGCAAGGGAGACGCGTCCAAAGGTCCGTTGCCTGTGCTCGGAACCAAGAGCACGGCCCCAAGGGCAACGGCCCAAAAGGGCGCAATGCCTTGATGAGCGATGGCCCCAGGAGGTGGCGACATGCTGTGGACGATCTTCGTAATCCTGCTCGTGTTGTGGTTGTTGGGCGTCGTGACTTCCTACACGCTGGGAGGATTCATCCATCTACTGCTGGTGGTTGCACTGGTGATTCTCCTGATCCAGCTCATCACGGGCCGCAGGCCGATTCTCTGA
>JAJZNH010000933.1:2168-4374 GCA_021811745.1 Acidobacteriota bacterium | reverse complement strand
CTGTTTTCATCGCGGCGCCTCCACAGGAAGCGCCACCATCTTAAACCATCGGGCAATCAGCCAATCCTCACCATAAGCAGCGCTTCACGCGCAGCGCCCATCCATGCGCAGGCTCCGCGTTTGACTCCCTCTTGCCTTCGCACCTACACTGCGAAAGGTTTGAGGCATCCCTCTGTCAGAGTTTCTGCTCTGATGCAAAGTTGGGATACTGCCCGACAACCAGAGCGTGTCGGCGCTGCGCCCTTCGGCAGTTGCGCCTGAACCTCATAAGATGCTTCTTGAACGCTCGAAAAATCCACCCTGGGAGAAGCGCGGGTTGCAATGATCAACAGGCGCACGTTTCTTAGACAGGCAGCGGCGATTGCGGCGGCGGTCGCTCTCGAAAAGCAACTGGCGGCCGCAAAGCAAGTCACGGCGCAAGGCGCGCAAGCGTCACGCCCGAACCTGCTCTTCATCATGCCTGATGAGTTTCGCATCCAGGCGCTCGGAATCTGGAACCAGCCGGGTTATCGAAATCTACTGCATACAGTCAGCGATCCCGTGCATACGCCGGAACTGAACAGGCTGGCCCGCGAGAGCATCCTCTTCACGCAGACAACCAGCACCTCGCCAATCTGCAGTCCAAGCCGCGCCATGATGATGTCCGGCATGTATCCGAGCCGTAACGGCGTGATGGGCACCAATTGCGCGGCAGGCCGCCCCGAAGGGATGCATGACAGCATCACCTGCTTTACCGATGTGCTGTCAGATGCCGGCTATGAAACAGCCTACGTGGGCAAGACCCACTGGGAGCGCAATCAGCCTCTCTTCGATGCACAGGGAAATTATGTAGGCACAGAGAATCCTGCGGGCGGGCATTACGCGAATCAGTTTGATACGTATATTCCGCCGGGTAGAGGCCGGCACGGCAACAAATACTGGTTTCAGACCATCAAGGCTCGGCATTTCGATCCCTGGACATACGCTTCCGTGCCCGCGCTGGTCGGCGGCAAAAAGGATGGTCAGGTCTATCGCCCGAAGGGGTTCACTCCCAAACTTGAGGCCGACATTCTCGTCGATTACCTGCGCAACAAGAATCGGCAGCGCGATCCCGGCAAACCATTCAGCATGATATGGGCGCCAAATCCGCCGCATCCGCCTTACAACTCATTGAAGGACTGCCAGGAATCGGTCTACCGCGAATACTACGCAGATGTTCCCATCAGCAAGCTTCTGAACCGCCCGAACGTGGAGATTGCGAAGGCCGTGTCGGATGGCTATTTCGATCCGCAAAAGTGCGGCCCGGTCTACTTTTCGCTCGTCACCAGCATCGATCAGCAGGTCGGCCGCGTGCTGGGGGCGCTCGATGAGTCGGGCGAAGCAGAGAACACGATTGTCGTTTTCACGTCGGATCACGGCGAAATGATGGGCAGCCACGGGCTGACCGGCAAAAGCGTGATTTATGACGAGGCTTTCCTGATTCCATTCATGATCCGCTATCCGAAGAGGCTCAAGCCGCGCGCGGAGAGTCTGCTGTTGGGCCGGGTCGATGTGATGCCGACGCTCCTCGGCATGATGGGACTCAAAGACCAGATTCCTGCAACCGCGCAGGGCGTTGATTATTCGAAAGAGATTTTGACGGGAGAATCTTCAGAGTCGAGCAAGCCGCGGTCGGCGCCATTCTTGATGAGCACGAGCAAAGGAGTGCGCACCGATCGCTACACTTATCAGGTCGACTCAAAAGGGATGACTCTGCTCTTCGACAATGCGGCGGATCCCTGTCAAATGAAGAACCTGGGGCATCAGTCGATCGATCCGGCTGATTTCAGCTTTCTTCAAAAGGAACTGGGACGATGGCTGAAGGTGGCCGGCGACCCATGGTATGAAACGCGCATGCATAAGGAATGGATTGCCTATCCCGCATAGACGTAATGCAAAAGCTCAGCGGCAATAGACCAACCGGCGCATTTGAAAACTGCGCCGGGAATCATCTGCGCGTGCCGCGCACAGATGGGGATTGACTCCGTCACTGCCGGGGCACATGGAATGAATCCGCGGCCGAAACAATACAACGCGCGCGCATCGGGCCGGATGCGCGCGTCGTCATGCATTCAATGACAGGCGAAAGCCGCTTTACTCAGTCCAGCGGCGCAGGATCAGCGTAGCGTTGATGCCGCCGAATCCGAAAGAATTCGACAAAGCTACATCGAAGCTGTGCGGAATGGCC
>JAJZNH010000933.1:0-2158 GCA_021811745.1 Acidobacteriota bacterium | reverse complement strand
TTGAGATTCGTGGTCGGCGGCAGCATCTGATGCTGCAGTGCCAGCACGGTAATGCCCGCTTCCAGACCGCCCGCGCCGCCAAGCAGGTGGCCGGTCATGGACTTGGTGCCGCTGATCTTGAGCTTTCGACTGAGCGCGTGCTCGCCAAAGACAAGCTCGATAGCCCGCGACTCATTGCCGTCGCCGGCCGGAGTGGAAGTGGCGTGCGCGTTGATGTAGCCCACCTCTTCGGGCCGGATGCCAGCGTCTTTGAGAGCCGCCCGCATGCTGCGCTGGGCGCCCTGACCTTCAGGAGCGATGCCGGTCATGTGATAGGCGTCGGCGCTCATGCCGTAGCCGATCACCTCGGCCAGAATTTTGGCGCCGCGCGCGCGGGCAAACTCCAGCTCCTCAAGGATGAGGATGCCGGCGCCCTCGCCGATAACGAAGCCGTCGCGATCCTTGTCAAAGGGGCGGCTGGCATGTGTGGGATCGTCATTGCGCGTGGAGAGCGCTCGCATCGAGGCAAAGCCTCCCACCGAAAGAGGCGTGACCGCCGCTTCCGCGCCGCCCGCGATCATCGCGTCCGCGTCGCCGTGCAGGATCATGCGCACCGAGTCGCCAATAGAGTTGGCGCTGGTGGCGCAGGCCGTCGCGGTCGCGGAGATAGGCCCCTTGGCTCCATAGCGAATGCTCAACTGACCGGCTGCCATGTTCACAATAGCCGCCGGAATAAAGAATGGCGAAATCTTGCGGGGCCCGCCTTGCAGCAGATTGGAGTGCTCGCGCTCGATGATCTCAAACCCGCCAATGCCGGAGCCAATAAAGACACCGACGCGATCCGCAATCTCAGGAGTAATCTCGAGGCCCGACTGGGCCATGGCCTCCTGCGTTGCGGCAAAGGCAAAGTGGATGAAGCGCCCCATCTTGCGCGCTTCTTTCTTGTCCACAAAGTTGAGCGGATCGAAGTTTTTGACCTCGGCGGCAAAGGTGACGGAAAAGCCTGTGGTGTCAAAACCCTGAATCGGCGCCATACCACTGACGCCGGCCACAAGCTGCCGCCACACCTCCGGAGCGGTGTTGCCCACACCGCACACCAGCCCCAGGCCGGTGATGACGACTCGACGTGTCAAGGGCTACTTGGTTCCTTTCGCGCTCTTTTCGCTCTTCTCGATGTAGTCGATGGCGTCCTTCACGGTCTTGATCTTCTCGGCATCCTCGTCCGGAATCTCCAGATCGAAAGCTTCCTCAAACTGCATCACCAGTTCGACCACATCGAGCGAATCAGCGCCCAGATCTTCCTGGAAGCTGGCGCCGGGAGTTACCTCGGCTTCGTCCACCTGCAGTTGCTCGACGATTATCTGTTTGACTTTTTCTTCAACGCCCATGCGTGCTTCTCCTCGAATTTTGCAAACTCTAGTCACTTTCCGGGGTCCAAAAGCGTTCCCGACCCGCCTGCTTACAATACCGGCCCGCGGCTGGGAAAAACAACCACCGCGCCAAAAAATCCGCGCATGGCCCCGAATCTCCAAGTCTACCGGGCGGGCAGAAAGGTGTAAAGGTACTACTGGCCAAGGAATAGCGGACCGGAGAGAGGGAACGGGACCCGGGCCGATTTTGGGAAAAAATGCACAGCCTGGAGGCGTATATTTGGCGAAGAGGGATTGAAGGATGTGGACTGATCTCATTTTTGCGCTGGTGGCTGTTGCCGTGTTTCTTCTGGGGCTTTGGCTGGGATTGCGCCAGAGCCACGCCGCCGCCAAGACGCAGCTGGAGGAAGCGCTGGCCAGCGAGCGCAAGATCGCCGAAGCGCGGGAAGCCGGGCTGCGCGAACAACTGGCCGCCGCCAACGCGGAGATTGCCGGATTGAAGCCCAAGGCCGAGGAGCTGGCGGCGGTCAGGCAGCGGCTCGAAGATGAAGAGAAAAAGTACGCCCAGATGAGGGCGGACATTGACGCTGCTTTCAAGGGGGCTGCGGCCGACGCATTGCGCGCCAATACACAGTCGTTCCTCGCGCTTGCGAAACAGGAACTGGGTGGCCAGACCCAGGACGCCAAACAGACTCTTGAGGCGAAGGAACTTGCCATCAGGAATCTGCTGAATCCACTGAACGAAGCATTGACGAAACTGGATGCGCAGACGCGGGAGATGGAAAGGACCCGTGCCGGCGCTTATGGAG
>JAJZNH010000214.1 GCA_021811745.1 Acidobacteriota bacterium | reverse complement strand
CCCGACCATGTTCTCGTGGTCGGCGGTCCACAAGCGCCCCGGTCAGAAATGGGTCGCCTGGTCGGCTGAAAGCGACGTCAATTATCCGCACCTTCGGAACCGGGTTTTCATGGCGCGCTTCGATCTTACGATGACTTACCGCCTCGATTCCGACGTTCCAGTCCCTTATATCAACGAGTGGATCTACGGGCAGTTGCGCCGGCCACCTGTCCCGAAGACCGAAAACGCCACCGCTGTCATCTTCTTGTCTAACATGCGCGAGAACAGCGGCCGTTCCAGCTACATCACGGAACTGATGAAGTACATCCGAGTCGATAGCTACGGTAAGTGGAAGCCGAACCGCGTTCTCGAGCAGGATACAGGCAGGGAGACGAAACTCGACACCATCGCCCGCTACAAATTCAACCTGGCCTTTGAAAACTCGCTTTCGCAGGACTACGTAAGCGAAAAATTCTTCGATTCGCTCATCGCCGGCTCCGTTCCCGTTTATCTGGGAGCCTCCACGATCGAGGCCTTTGCGCCTGCCGATCACTGCTATATCAACGTAAACGATTTTGGGAGCCCGCGGGAATTGGCCGACTATCTGCTGCTCCTCGAGCGCGAGCCGGCGCGCTATGCGGCCTATCTGCAGTGGAAGGGTCGTCCTTTCCGAACCTCCTTCATAGAATTGGTCAGCGCACAGCGCGAGGATTACCGCCGCCGCCTTTGCCGCGCGCTGGACCGCATACTGTGACGCAGCTGCACCAGACTCTCACAAACCCTTGCCGGCGAAAAGTCCCATGCATTTTCCATGCCCTCCCGCAAAGGCCACTCAAGTCGAAATTGGGAACATTTCTGGCGTTATAGCACTCCAGAGACGCATATAGGAATAGGCTCCTGAAACAAGGAAGTCCTGAAAATCGCTCTCTAAGGTCGATCATTGATAACAAGTACCAACTTATGCTGGATTCACCCCTGCACGAAATCTTTGGTTCAGTATTCAATTCATGCAATAGATGCGCGATTGTCTGCCGCCGGCTGCGGCCTGATCCAGCAGGCGATGATGTCTTTCATCACGGCAAGGCGCTTCTTGAGCATCGCCGGACAACCCAGATCGTGCTGGTAGACCGTCGAAAGCGTGTGCTGATTGATGAGGTAAAAGAATCCGAGCGCCGCAATGCTGACATTTATCTGGATGGGGTCGAGTTCGTGACGCACGGTGCCTTCGCGCCGGCCGCGTCGGAGCAATTTCTTCATGATGGCAATGTGACTGGCATTGATTTCGCGCGTCGAAGGCGAGTTTCTGATATGGCGGGCTTCCATCTGGTTTTCACTGTTCAACAGGCGGATGAAATAGGGGTTGCGAAGATAGTGGTCCCAGGTGAAATCGACCAAGCGGAGAATGGCCTGATCGGCGGGCAGCGCATCGAGGTCCAGAGATGCTTCCTCGTTACGGATACTGCGGTAGGCGCTCTCAAGGACTGCGGTGAAGAGTGCGTCCTTGCTGCCGAAGTAGTGGTAAATCAACTGCTTGTTCACGCCTGAGGTAGCAGCAATCCGATCCACTCGGGCGCCGTCGAATCCGCGCTGTGCAAAGATGCGTGTGGCGGCCAGTAATATCTTCTCTTTGGTTTTGGCTGGATTGCGACGGCGGCGATGAGCGGCATTTACTATGATCTTGTCTCTCATACTTTAAAAGTGTATAGTAACCAACCAGTTGGTTGATTAGAGAATTTCTGTTGTGGAGAATAGCATGACACGACCCACAGTACACGATATGCGGCTATCGTTACAGGTGGGTTTTGCGTTGCTGGCCGCGCTTGTGTAGTGGGGCTGGTAAGGGCCGGGTACAAAACACTGGTGAGTGATCTGCCTCGAATTGAAGGCAACCATCTCACCAATTCTCCGCAGGCGAACATCGCCCCGATCGGCGCGGGAAATGAACTTGTGGCGGGAGATATTACTTGTCTTGAGCTTTACGAAGCGATGATCGTAAGGGCGCTGGCGCGGTGGAGGCACATCGGTTGCCTGGTACGCAACGCTGCTGCGCGCCTGATGCGGCGGTTCAATGATCGTGAACATGTCATTGAGGTGATTGGCTGATATGGCGGATCAGGCAATTACCGTGGCGGCATCGTGACGCCACGTTTTTTCAAGTTCAGAGGTGCTCGTGATGGAAAATGAAGTCCTTTTTGAACGCAGGGAACAGGAAGGCGCGGCCTGGGCCCAGATCATACTGAATCGCCCACTGAAAGGAAACGCACTGACGTTTCCGATGCTCGAAGAACTTGAGCGCATTGCCAGGATGATCGCGAGCGATAAGGATATCCGCGTGGTGGTGATCAGGGGAAATGGGCGCTTTTTCTGCACCGGCGGCGACATTGAAGCGTGGGGAAGTCTGACTCCGAACGATATGGGGCAGAAGTGGATTCTTTACGGAATCAACGTATTCAACTGCATTGCCTCGCTTCCGCAGCCCGTGATTGCTGCAATGGGCGGCCACGCGTTGGGTGGTGGACTGGAACTGGCATTGGCAGCCGACCTGCGCGTGGCAGTACGTACGGCAAAGTTCGGCGTGCCCGAAGTATGTTTGGGGATGATCTCAGGTTGGACTGGTGTGCGCAGGCTGGCCGAAATCATCGGCGTGGCGCGGGCGCGGCATATGGCACTGCTCGGTTCATCGATTTCTGCGGAACAAGCGCTGGAGTGGGGCTTGCTGACCGCCATCGCCGATGACGCAGCCGGCCTGGACACGCTTGTCACACAATGGCTTGAACGCCTGATGGCGAACGGTCCGGTGGCCATGGCATTGACCAAGGGCCTGCTAACGACGATGCACCAGGAAATGCGCCAGGCCTTTGCCTCCGCGGCGGCACATGCAGCGGCAACCGAAGATTGCCGCGAGGGTGTGCGGGCATTCCTAGAGAAGCGCAAGCCTGTCTTCAAAGGCTGCTAAGCAGGGAGATCGCAATGAGCAAGACGCAATTTGTATCGGCAGAGGCCGCAGCCGCAACGATCAACAACGGCGACGTTATTGCTATTTGCGGAAATGGCGCAGGCATGATCTCAGCCGAGAAGATCTTCGCCGCTCTAGAGAAGCGGTTTCTGGAAACAGGAGCGCCGCGTGACCTGACGCTGGTCCACTCGCTCGGGCTCGGCGACCGCGGTGAAATGGGCGCCAATCGCTTTGCACACGAAGGCTTGATACGCAGGATTATCGCCTCGCACTTTACCTGGTCGGTTCGCATCCAGGAGATGATACGTGAAGAGAAGATTGAAGCTTACTGTTTTCCGGGCGGGGCCATCCAGCAGCTTTTGCGCGAAATCGGAGCAGGGCGGCCGGGTCTGATCACGCATTCCGGACTGGGAACATTTGTTGATCCCCGGCAGGACGGCGGACGGTGTAACGCGCGCAGCCGTGAAAATCTGGTTGAAGTCATTACGCTTGATGACAAGGAAGTATTGCGATACAAACCGTTCAAAGTAGATGTTGCCATCGTCCGCGGAACCTACGCGGATACGCGCGGCAATGTAAGCCCCGAAGAGGAGGCTGTCGATCTGGACATGCACACGATCGCCCTGGCTGCGCACAACAGTGGTGGCCGCGTACTCGTACAGGTACGGCAGGTAGTAGAGGCCGGGTCACTGCCGGCGCGCAGCGTACGCATTCCCGGCATCATGGTGGATGCGGTTGTGGAAGACCGGGAGCAACAGCTTTTCTATGGCCTTGGTTATGACTCAACAGTAAGCGGAGCGCGTCGAGCGCACCTGAGTGGGGCGACCGCTGAGGTTCCCAGCAAGCTGGAACGGCGCATCATTGCACGACGTGCCGCTATGGAATTGCGTCCTGATCTTTCGCTGAATTTTGGCTTCGGGATTCCAGGCGGAATTTTTGGCGTGATCGCCGAGCAAGCCGTCCGCGATTTATGGATGAGTGTCGAACAGGGCGTGCATAATGGGCAGATGCTCGATGATCGGCTCTTTGGCGCGGCACGTAACGCAGACGCCATCATTCCATCCATCGAGCAGTTCGATTATTACAGCGGCGGTGGAATCGACATGACATTCCTGGGCATGGGAGAAGCCGATGCCTGCGGCAATGTGAATGTCTCTCACCTGGGCGGAAACATCATCGGTCCCGGCGGCTTTATGGAAATCGCCCAGAATGCAAAGAAGGTAGTGTTTTGTGGCGTGTTTGACGCGCAAGGTGGTGAAATTCGTTGGTCCAACGGAATACTCGAAATCGTAAAGCCCGGACGGACCCGCAAACTCGTCCGCAAGGTAGAACGCATCACCTTCTCTGCCGATTACGCACGGGCGCATGGCCAGCGAGTCATGTACATAACCGAACGCGCCGTGTTTGAGCTGGCCGCCGATGGCCTGCGGCTCGTAGAGA
>JAJZNH010000478.1 GCA_021811745.1 Acidobacteriota bacterium | reverse complement strand
GAACGTGCCGCTGATTGCGCTTTCGCAGCTCTCCCGCTCCAGCGAGCGGCGCGGCGACGACAAGCGCCCCATGCTCAGCGATCTGCGCGAGTCGGGCGCCATCGAGCAGGATGCCGACGTGGTGTGTTTCATCCACCGCGAGGCGTACTACAACCGCGACGAGGAGATTGCGGAGGCCGACAAGGCGAAGTCGGAGATCATTCTGGCCAAGCAGCGGAACGGCCCCACCGGCACTGTGTTCCTGCACTTCATCTCGCGCTTTACCACCTTCGATAACGCAGACACAACGCACATGGAGCAGTGAACAGGGAGCAGGGAACAGGGATCGGAAGGGCTCGAACGCTCTGAGCTTTCGGCTGTTCGCTTGAACCTGATCCCTGATTGCGGCCTTTCACAGCTCATTCAGAATCAGCACC
This sequence comes from Acidobacteriota bacterium, assembly GCA_021811745.1. The sequence continues at coordinate 3,965 of JAJZNH010000478.1, read as the reverse complement.
GCGCGTCCGGCGATGAGGTCGTTGGGAGCTTCGCCGGGCGCAATCTCGATCAGGTCCACGGGAAAGGCAATGTTGTAGGGCCGCAACACCAGGCGGTTCTGCAGAAAGTCCACGTAGCGCAGGCGCAGGTGCGCGTCGTGGCGCACGGCGTACACGTTGGGGTGGCTGGGCCGATAGGGCATGAGGGAGTTGTAATGCCGGTCCAGCAGCACCACCGAGTCGGCGAGCACCAGAGGGTCCATCGCCAGCGCATCCGCCGAGGGAATCTGCACGGCCACGAAGCGCTGCCAGGTGCGGCGGCTGTGCGAGGCGCGCGCATGGATCGAGCGCAGGGCGCCGGCCGGCAGGTGCAGCATCGACAGCACAGCGGAAGGCCGGATGAGCGGCTCAAACAAAGCCACAGCGTGCGAGACCACGGGGATGGAATCGCGTTCGATCTCCATCGCCTGGCGTCCGGAGCGCGCAGCCGGGGGCGCCAGGTCGGGGGCGATCAGATGCTGGGCGGCCAGGATACGGTCCATCGCCTCGAGCGAAAGCTGGCGCCGGCCATGAATGAAATTCGACAAGTGCGCCGGCGCATACCCGGTCTGGCGGCTCAGCAGCGACACGGTCAGCGAGCCCCGTTGGATCCTGCGCAGCAGTTCCAGGCGGAGGCGCTCATGCATCTGGGTAAAGTTCATGTGTGGAAATTTCGCCCGCTGCAGCGCACCGGAGCGCCGTTCGTTGCACAGAGAAAAACTGTTTCCGGTAATTGGCCCCTATTTTCGGAGGTTCCCCCGCAGTTGGAAAGCGCGTGAGCGGAAAATCCAGTAAACAGGTTGACGGCGGAGAAATCCCTCTCTAGATTGGGTTTACTTTACAGCGCATCAGCCTGTGGGGAGTTCAGGACCCCATTCCTGCCGCCGCGTCTCCGGCGGGGCATTCGCTTTTCGGGCGAATTCCTCCGGAAATGCGGCAGGTGGGCGCACGCCGGAGTCGGCTTGGCGTCCGGTGGAGTCCTCTCCGTTCCTGCCTGCCCGCGGCCACGGGCCAGCCGGATCAGCCGATGCGCACTCCAGAATCTGCGTGTTAACGATGACACCAAACCAGCGAGACCGGACGGCAAAATCCCTCATCGGAACGGAAGAATTCTGAGTTGCCTGAGTCCCGGTCTCTCCATCCCGGCGGAGAAAGTTGAATCGTCCGCGGGGCGATGACACGAACACGGAGAAAATCGGCCATGGAAGTTTGCGTGCAACTGAAAATTTGCGAAGGTTGCGGTTGTCTTTGGTTCCGCTGCCAAACGGACGAAAACGTCTACTGCAGGGATTGTGCGACCCGCTTGCGGGACTTTCCCTCGCCGCAGACCCGTAAGCGGCCCGGGCGTCGTCCGCGGCAGGCAGCGGTGGCCCGGATCTGGGCAGTCGCTGAAGCAAGCGGAGGTGCGCGATGAGCGCTGCCGTCCAATTGCCAACTGTGTGGGGCGCCACCGCGGCCACGGCCCGGACCGCGCACCGCTCCTGGCGCGAGGGAACAGCCTGCGCCGCGTGCGAGATCGAGCGGAAAGCTTCGCAGTCCCGAGTCGCCGCCACGGAAACACGCGACGATCCGGCGCCGCCGCCGAGCCTGGCGTTCTTTCGCAAGCACACGGAGAACCTGCTGCGGCGCTATCTGTACGCCTCCATGCAAGTCGGCCGCGCGCCTTCGATTCTCGCCGACCCGGTGGGGCGGGGATGGGCCTCCAGCCGTCCGGTGCGCACGTTCGAGGATGCGATCATCTTTGTCCTCGACGTGGAACGGTGCCTGAGCAAGCTGGGAGCCCTGGAGCGGCAATTGCTCAGCCGTATCGTCCTGCAGTCGTACACCCAGGCCGAGACGGCGGTCCTGCTGGGAATGAGCCCGCGTTGGGTCTCCTCCAAGTTTGTCCTGGCGCTGGACAGGCTTACGGAACACCTGCTGCGCTCGGGAATCCTGCTCATTCCGAAATAATTCAGCGGTCAGCAATCGGCAATCCGATTGAGAAGGAATCGTGGGCGGTCAGGCGGTTCGGGTTCTATCGAATCGCCTGCCGCCCGCGGCTGGTGCGGCTATTGCCGTATTTTGAGAAATCCGGGGGAGCCGTCTGCTATCGTGAAGCCGTTCCCTGGCAAGTGTGCGGTTCGCTGCATGGATGCCGGACAGGAGTCGCGTATGAAGATCGGCCTTCGCCTCGTGGCGCCCTTTTTGGCTTCTGCCAGCTTCGCCTTTGCCCAGCAACCTGCGCCGACCACCGCCGCGCAGGCGCCCGACCGCGACACCAGCTACATCGACGCCCAGGGAACAGCGCACGTGACGCGGGTGGCGCCGGTGCCGAAGACCGTCAGCCCCGAGGCGCAGAAGTTTCTGGCCACCCCGGTGCCGGACGAAGCGCCGCCTCAGTCCGTTGCCGAACGCCGTGCGCGGCTGGACAGCGGGGAAGCGCACCATCGCGTCGAATGGAGCCGCATTTGCCCGAACCACATTGAGAACAGCACCATTGCCGGCGTGCCGGTGCGCATCGTTACGCCCGACGATCTGGCCGCGGTCAATCGCGACAAGGTGCTGCTGAACCTGCACGGGGGCGGCTTCGACGCCGATTCCGGCTCCTACTCCGAAACCATCCCCATCGCCGGCTTCGCAAAGACGAAGGTGGTCGCCGTGCTCTATCGGCTGGCCCCGGAGCACCCCTTTCCCGCGGCGGTGGACGACGCGGTGGCCGTCTACAAGGAACTGCTGAAGACTTACAAGCCGGACCACATTGTTCTCTACGGAACTTCGGCCGGGGCCGTGCTCACCGGCGAAGTCACGGTGCGGCTCAAGCAGCTTGGGCTGCCGCTGCCGGCGGCGCTGGGCATCTTCAGCGCCACCGGCGACTTTGCCCGCGCCGGCGATACGGAAGCGCTGTTCTCGGTGCGCGGCCTCGCCGGCCATCTCGACCCGCCCGCAAAGGTCCACGACACGTATTACGTTGGCAACACCGATCCTCGCAACCAGGTGCTCTCGCCGGTCTACGCCGACCTGCACGGCATGCCGCCCACGCTGTTCGTCTCCAGCACGCGCGACATGCTGCTGAGCGGCACCTCGAACCTCGACCGCGCCTTCCTGCGCGCCGGCGACAAGACGCAACTGGTGGTCTTCGACGGCTTCCCGCACGCCTTCTGGTACAACCCCGGGTTACCGGAGGCGATCGAGGCGAATCACATCATGGCGAATTTCTTCATGAAGCAACTGAGCCGGTAGAGGTATCCGGCGGGTTGATGCACAATCGGCGGCGTCCCAAGTCAGCGGACCCGCCGCGAGGGCAGCGCGCCGCTGAACGCGCGAAACAATTGCAAAGGTCCCACTTTGCGGTGATTCGCCAGCTTCCCCCAAAGAGAGTAGCTGTCATCCTGAGCGCAGCGAAGGATCTGCGGTTGCTCTTCCAAACTTCCGGGTCGGCGGTCATTCGGGACTAAGCTGCCGCCTGCGGCGGCGAATCCAAATTCCTATGGCGCACGGCGGGATCAACAAGAAGGCGCTAACCCCCACCATCGAAGCGAGGGGTCTCCCAAGTAGCGCCACGAGGATAAGCGAGGGGAGGCTAATCACTAGCCCCTTCAACAGCGGGTTGCCTTCGCTTCTCGCCCGAACCAGCCCAGCAACGAGGAGTATCGGGGGTGTGACGATCAACCATGGAGTGAAGAAGCTGAACCCGCCAAGGAAAAGAGCCGTTACGAATATCAGGCACACTGCTGGCACGCCAGTCAACCCATCGAATAATGCGTCATCGGACGAATAGCTGATCAGTCGTGTCGGTTGGTCGAACATGTGGTTAGTTGGCCTTCGGCCATAATACTCCGCAATGGAAAGCTGATCGTCCCCGGTTGTCGCCAATTCGGAACTCTCGGCCTGATTGACTGTTTCGCGCCGCCCCTACAGGGCTGCAATTCCCTTCTGCAGCTAACCCAGGACTGCGTTCGCTGGCGCGA
>JAJZNH010000409.1 GCA_021811745.1 Acidobacteriota bacterium | reverse complement strand
AGCGATGGCGAGAGGGAGTTGGTAAAGATCGGGCTCGCCGTCGATGTACCCGACTTCGCAGTAGGCTACAACAAAGGGAAAATGAGCGGTGCGTTGATGGCTGGGGGTGAAGCCCTTGGTGCACCCACCAGCCGAGGAGGGCAACTCCGCCCAGTCGCACAGGCGCACGGATTTGATCTTGCGGCTCTTGGCGCCAAACCATCGTTGCATCGGCAGCCAGGCGGGGAGCGCGGCTTCGAGCAATTCCCTGCCCTTCCCCTCCAGAAAGCCGGACCAGCCGCCGGCCAGCACATCGGCGGCGGGCTCATTCATTTCTTCGCCGGTCAGATCGGGCGCGAATTCGGCCTCCAGTTCCGGCGCATGCAATTCCAGCCAGAGGAAAGAGTAGGGCGCAAGTGAAAGCACAAACGGCTCTCGCGTGATGGTGGGGAACGGCACATATCCCAGCATCTCCACGGGCTGCATACCGGCATATGCGGAAAGGTCAAGCGAAACCGGCTGCGCAAAACGGCTGAGGTTAGCGACGCAGAGAACGGTCTCGTGCGTACCGTCGCCGCGATCGAGGTCGCGCAGATAGGCAAGGATCTTTCGATTCGAGGGATTGAGGAAGGTCAGCGTGCCGCGGCCGAACACCTGGAACAGCTTGCGCAGCGCGATCATATTGTGAGTCCAGTGCAGCAGGCTGGATTGATCGCTGAGCTGCGCCTCCACGTTGATCACCTGGTACCCGTAGATCGGATCCATGATCACGGGAAAATAGAGCCGTGCGGGATCGCACTTGGAAAAACCGGCGTTGCGGTCGGAGGTCCACTGCATGGGCGTGCGCACGCCGTTACGGTCGCCTAGGTAAATATTGTCGCCCATGCCGATCTCGTCGCCGTAATAGAGCACCGGCGTGCCGGGAAAGCTGAGCAGCAGGGAGTTGAGCAGCTCAATGCGGCGGCGATTGTTGTCCACCAGCGGGGCCAGCCGGCGGCGGATGCCGACGTTCACGCGCATGCGGGGATCGGCCGAATACGCAAAATACATGTAGTCGCGCTCGTCGGCGGTCACCATCTCCAGCGTCAGCTCGTCGTGGTTGCGCAGGAACAGCGCCCATTGGCAGTTATCGGGAATGGGCGGCGTCTGCGCCATGATGTCGGTGATCGGCAGACGATCTTCCTGGCGCAGCGCCATGTAAATACGCGGCATGAGGGGAAAGTGAAAGGCCATGTGGCACTCATCGCCGTCCCCAAAGTAGGGGCGGACGTCGGCGGGCCATTGATTGGCTTCGGCGAGGATGAGGCGATTGGCGTATTCGGAATCGATGGCGGCGCGAATGGTTTTGATTACTGCGTGGGTTTCGGGCAGATTCTCGCAGGAGGTGCCGTCGCGCTCGCACAGGTACGGAATGGCGTCCATGCGCAACGCGTCGACTCCCATGTCGAGCCAGAAGCGCATGGCCTTGAGAACTTCTTCGAGAACGCGCGGATTGTCGAAGTTGAGATCGGGCTGATGCGAGAAAAAGCGGTGCCAGTAATACGACTTGGCCACCTCATCCCACGTCCAGTTCGACTTTTCCGTATCGGTAAAGATGATGCGGGCGTCTTTGTAGAGCTGGTCGGTTTGCGACCAGACGTACATCTCGCGCTCCGGCGAACCGGGAGGCGCCTGGCGCGCCGCCTGGAACCATGGGTGTTGATCGCTGGTATGGTTGACCACCAGCTCGATCATGACCTGCATGTTGCGCTGGTGCGCGGCTTCGAGGAAAGCCTTGAAATCGGCAAGCGTGCCGTAGGACGGATTGACGTCGGTGTAATTGGAAATGTCGTAGCCGTCGTCGCGCAGTGGCGAAGGAAAAAACGGAAGAAGCCACAAACAGGTAACGCCCAGGTCCTGCAAATAGTCGAGTTTGGAGATTATTCCCGGAAAATCGCCGATGCCATCGTTGTTGGAGTCGGCAAACGCGCGCACGTGGAGTTCGTAGATGATCGCATCCTTATACCAAAGGGGATCTGCCGTACTCGCTATTTTCGTCACGCTGTTGTTCTCCAAATCGCGGGGACATGCAGAACGTCCGATGTCTCTGTTGTCTCACAACTACCGGAGGATGCGAAAGATGTGGGCCGGCTTGACGCCAGGCTGCAGCGCCACGTAGTTGCGGCGGCCGGTCCATTCGTACCGCTCACCATTCAGCAGGTCCTCCACAATGAACCTTTCGTCGGGACGCAGGCGAAGCGCGTCCAGGTCGAGGCTCGTCCAGCCGCTCTGCTGGTAACACGCATCGAGATTGACAATGGTGAGAATCCGGTTGTCGAACTCCGGTGTGGTCTTCGAGTAGCAGATGAGATTGGGGCTGTCGATGCCGTGGAAACGCAGGGACTGGTTCGATTGCAAAGCAGCGTTCGCACGGCGGATGCCATTAACGGCGGTGATGAGGGGAACCAAAGACCCAGGCGCATTGCGATCGCGCGGACGGATTTCGTATTTTTCGCTGTTGAGATACTCTTCCGACTCGGTCCTGCCCGGTGCGGGTTTGGCGGGAGCATTCTCCGCCAGTTCATAAGCCGGGCCGTAGATGCCGTAATTGGATGAAAGCGTGGCGGCGAGGATCAGCCGTAGCATGAAAGCCGAGCGTCCGCCCTCCTGCAGCGTCTTGTGCAGAATGTCGGGCGTGTTGGGCCAGAAGTTGGGACGGAAAAAGTCGCAAACGGGCGGTTGCGTGATCTCGTTGAGATACTCTTCCAGCTCCGCTTTGGTATTCCGCCAGGTGAAGTAAGTGTAGGACTGGGTGAAGCCGCGTTTGGCCAGGGCATACATGAGATGCGGACGCGTAAAGGCTTCGGCGAGATAAAGCGTATCCGGGTACTTGCTGCTGAGCTTTTGCAGGCACCACTCCCAGAAAGGCAGCGCCTTGGTGTGCGGATTGTCGACGCGGAAGATGCGCACCCCGCGTTCAATCCAGAACTCGAAGACCGAATAAAGCTCATCCCACAGGGCCTGCCAATCCTGCGACTCAAAGTTGAGCGGATAGATGTCCTGGTATTTCTTGGGCGGATTCTCGGCGTACTGAATGGAACCGTCGGGGCGGACGACGAACCAATCGGGATGCTCGCGCACCCAGGGGTGGTCGGGCGAGCATTGAAATGCGATGTCGAGAGCAACATCGATCTCGCGGGCTCGCGCTGCACGCACCAGGCGATCGAAGTCGGCGAAGGTTCCCAGTTCGGAATGAATGGACTTATGGCCGCCACAGTCTTTCTCGCAATCCTCCCCGTTGGGACGGATATCGGGAGCGTCCGCATCGCCGATCGCCCATGGGCTTCCAGGAGCGCCGGGGGCAGCGGAGGCAGCGTTGTTGGGACCTTTGCGGTGGGAGCGGCCGATGGGGTGAATGGGCGGCAGATACAGAATGTCAAAGCCCATGGCGGCAATCTCGGACAATTGCCTCTCAACATCGGCGAAGGTGCCGTGCCGTCCCGGAAGCGGAGAAGCCGAGCGCGGAAACATTTCGTACCAGGCAGAGAAACGCGCCCGCTCGCAGTCGACGCGGAGCGGCAGTTCGAGATGGAAGCGCGTTGCGTGTCTCAGGTCTGGATAATTCGCCATGAGGCGGTGGATCTCTTCGCTCAGGGGGTAAGCATTGAGCCTGGTGCGTTTCCGCGCCAGGGATTCGAGCGATTGCGCCGCCTCCGTGAGGACAAGCGCATCGGCGTCATGGGCGCGGGATGCGCCCTCGCGTACGAGCAGCGCCCCCGAACGCAAGGCCAGAGCGATATCGCCGGAACCTACTTCGGCGCCACCGCCGAGGTCTCCGCTCGGATCAGGGTGTGGATTCAGCAGCTCTTCTTGCCGGCATTCTTCCGCCTGCGCCGCGATGCGCTTGCGCATTCCGGCGGCCCAAGTCTCGAAGTGATCGATCCAGCCCAGGATGGTAAAGCACCAATCCCCGAGTTCGTCCACGGGAAAGGAACCGCTCCAGATGTCGTTCCCGCGAGCTTCCATGGGAACAAAACGCCAGGACGATTCGCTTTTGTGCCGGTAGAGCAGGCGCGCGGCAAGCAGATCGTGACCGTCGGCGAAGATGGCAGCGCTCACTTGCACGGCGTCGCCGGCGATGCGGCGCACGGGGTATCGGCCGCCGTCGAGCTGGGGAGCGACGTCTTCAATCACCACGCGCCTGCGGCCATCCGATGGTTTCATCGCGGTCTAGCCTCGATCCATGATGATGAGACGGGTTGGGCAGGATTGCGAAAAAACAATGCACGGACTCAATTACGCCAGCGATCGATGGAATGATAACGCAGGGGCCGGACGCGCACGCAAGATCACCGGTGCGTTGCGGGAGCGCTTCCCTGTTCCGGGGGCGAAGAAACAGCGTTTTTCATGGGCAACTCCAAAGC
>JAJZNH010000192.1:892-4383 GCA_021811745.1 Acidobacteriota bacterium | reverse complement strand
CGTGTCTGATCAGCCAGCGGACCGACTACGGCAATCTTGATCCCCTTGGTCTTGAGCGGCAGCGTGCCGTCGTTCTTCAGCAGCACCATCGACTCATCAGCCAGCTTTCTCGCCAGTTCGCGATGAGCGGGGCTGTTGAGCTGGCTCGCAGCGATATTCGAATAGGGCACCATCGACGGCGGATCGAACAGTCCCAGTTTCATGCGGGCCGTGAACAGGCGGATGAGTGCGCGGTCAATGTCGCTCTCTTTCAGGTAGCCCTCCTTCACGGCATCGAGATACGGCTTGTAGTCGCTGTCGCCGGTGATGATCTTCCGGCCGTCGATGCACTCATTGTCCATGCCGCGCTGCAGGCTGATCGCCGAGGCCTGTGCCTGCGTGGGCCTGTAATGGTGGCCGTTATAAATGTTGCGCACCGCGCCGCAGTCTGAAACGACGTAGCCCTGAAAGTGCCACTTGCCGCGCAACATCGTATCGAGAAGGAACTGGTTGGCGCAGGCAGGCTGGCCATTGATGCTGTTGTAAGCGCACATCACGGAATCGGCTTTGCCCTCAACCAGCGCGGCACGAAAGGCGGGCAGGTAGGTGTCCATCTCATCATGTTTGCTCACGATCACGTCGGCCTCATGGCGCGTAAGCTCCGGCCCGCTGTGAACGTCGAAGTGCTTGGGTGTCGCGATGGTGCGGAAATAGTGCGGATCGTTGCCCTGCATGCCGGTCACGAAGGCAACGGCCATGCGCCCGGTCAGGAATGGATCTTCGCCATAGGTTTCCTGCCCGCGCCCCCAGCGCGGATCGCGGAAGATGTTAACGTTGGGCGCCCAGAAGTCGAGTCCACGGTGAAATGGGTTGGCTCCGGTTTGCACCGCCTGCGCGTGAATCACCCGCGCCTCCATGCTGATGTCGACCGCCATCTGGTGAATCGTCGCCGGATCGAAGGTCGCCCCCAGGCCGATGGGCTCGGGAAATTCTGTGGACCCGTTTACGGCCACGCCGTGCAGTGCCTCGCTCCACCAGTCGTAGGCCGGTACGCCCAGCCGTGGAATGGCCCGCGCCTGGTTGACCAACTGGCTGGCTTTCTCCTGGAGTGTCATCCTGTGAACCAGGTCGGCCGCGCGCTGCTCCGCCGGCAGATTGGGATTCAAGTATGCCGGCTTTTGCGCGTCCTGCGCGCCCGCGGCGCATACTGCCCACCAACAAACAAATCCCGCTGTCAGCACCCACAATCCAAAGCTTTTCATCGCACTCCTCAGAGGAGAGCCAGTTCGCTTTACGGCCGTACGGGCCGCGAAAACCCCAGCCTATCCCCACAGCGGTCCACTCTAAGTTCCCGGAAAGACTCTGTCAAGCAAAAGGTTTATAGAAAATCGCTTTATACAAGGGAATTATTGTTTGTGCCGCCGCTCTTTGCGGCGCGCTCCGCCGGGTGTAACCTTTCCTGTTCGGGCTGCGCAGAGAGAATCTGGAAGAAGTGAGCAAATGGAAAGCGAGCCAAGAGGCCTTCGAGATCAACTGGACGGGTCGCGCCAGGGTTCCCTTTGCCCTCAATGAGGAGGCGAACATGCCCGTCTTCTTCCGCGCCATTGCGTACGGCACGCTCTTTGTCGGCTTTCTGTTCATTTATCTGCCGGCACGCATCCTGTCGTGGGTGGGAATTGCACGCCCGGAGGCGATGGCCTGGCCGCAGATTGCGGGCATCATCATCACAAGCGCCGGCGCCGCCGTTGCTCTGTGGTGCGTCGTCTCCTTCATCTGGATCGGGAGAGGCACACCGGCGCCATTCGATCCTCCGCGCAAGCTGCTCATTCGCGGTCCCTACCGGTTCGTCCGCAATCCCATGTATATTGGCGCGGGTCTGGCCCTCGCCGGGGCGGCTCTGTTCTTCGCATCAGTATCTCTTCTAGTCTACGGAGCGCTCTTCGTGTTCGCCGCTCATTTCATTGTGGTGTTCTACGAGGAGCCCACGCTGCGGCGCAGCTTCGGCGCTGAGTACGACGCGTATTGCAGGCAAGTGAGGCGATGGGTGCCTGGCATGGGAGCCCGTCGTTAAGCGCCGGGGGCGAAGAAGTCCTGCAATCCGGCGCGTTGGGCGTGAGCCGCCATCGTAGCCTGAATCTCCAGCGCCAGCGCCAGCGCCGCGCGCCCCTGCCGGGCCGTTACCCGTGGTTGGCGGCGCGTCCGCACCGACTCCAGAAACGAGGCGATCTCAAGCCGCAGTGGTTCGCCCGGCGATACCTCCGGCTTTGCGAATGACAAGCCTGGCGCGGGCCCGCTTGCTCCGGCGGCCGCCAGCCTGGCCAGGGTGGCCGCATCCATCTTGCCGGCAGCCATGGCCACGGCAATCTCCGGAGAAATGCTCCCATCCACGCGGATCACCAGCACATCCTGCCGGGCGTAGTCGACGGAGACATACTGGCGCGGCTGAAAGAAGCGCAGCTTGCGCACGCGCTCTGTCGAAACCCGCGAGGCCGTAAAGTTGGCCACGCAGCCCGACTCGAACTCCACGCGCACGTTGGCAATGTCCACCCTGGGCGACAGGATCGGCAAGCCCACCGCGCGTACCTCGCGCACCGGCGAGGTGGCAAAGGTCAGAACAATGTCGAGATCGTGGATCATCAGGTCGAGCACCACATCCACGTCGAGCGCCCGCGGCGTAAAGACGCTCAGCCGGTGCGCCTCGAAAAACATGGGCCGGTTCAACCGAGGCTCCACGGCCAGCACCGCGGGATTGAAACGCTCCAGATGACCCACCTGGAGCACGCGTCCGCCGCGCTCGGCCCGCGCGATCAGATCGTCGGCATCTTCGAGATTCGCAGCTAGCGGCTTTTCGACCAGCAGATCCAGTCCTGCATCGAGCATTTCCGCTGCCACGGCATGATGACGCACCGTGGGTACGGCCACACTGGCCGCGTGCAGATTCAGGTCTGCAGCCAGCAAGTCGGCGACTGAGGCGAAGACAGGAACTCCGTACTTTGCCCCGGCGTCGGCCGCGCGCGCCGCGTCCGGCTCGACGATGGCCGCAAGGGTTACGCCCAGACCGGCCGCTTCAAGCTCGCGCATGACACGCAGGTGGTTGCGGCCGAAGACGCCGGCTCCTGCCACGGCCAGGCGCAGATGGTCCCCGCTGGCTATTTTGGGGCCTCTTTCTCCGGCGCCTTGTTGGGGCCCTGGCCCGAGACGGCCTTCAGGCAGCGGCCATAAAGCTCCAGCAACTGGTTGACGTGTTCTTCGGGCTTCGGAGCGGCTGTGCCGGTAAATCCGGTGGAGGGGGCGGCAGGCCGGCCCACGCCTGCAGTGCCCGCCACAAACTTCATTAAATCGAGGGCGATATCTTCATTACGCCGGGCGCCAAGCGCCGCGCTGCTGAGTGCGTCCATGCGGAATATTCTCCAAACTGGATGCTACCAGATTGTGACCACTTGATCGCTGGGAGAGCGGCGCTGGAAGGAACGGCGCGCCGCGGGCCGATCCTGGCGGGCGCGGGACTGCGC
>JAJZNH010000192.1:0-882 GCA_021811745.1 Acidobacteriota bacterium | reverse complement strand
TGCCGGCAGCGATTGCCGGGTTGCTGGTAGTCTGCTTTCCTGGCCGGGCCAGGCCGCTGGATGCGTGGTCCGATGTTGCTGTGGCTGTGGCGCTTTTATAGCCGCGGCCTGCGATACCCTGAATCAGTATGCCTATTGCCTACATCGGCCTCGGCGCCAACCTCCCCAGCCGTGCCGGTTCACCGGAGGCAACGCTGGCCGCCGCCGCGGCCCGCATCGAGTCTCTGGGCCGCATCGCAGCGCGGTCGTCGCTTTACTCCACCGCGCCGGTTGGATTTGCCAACCAGCCGCGCTTTTTCAACGCGGTTCTCGCCCTGGAAACGGATCTCTCTCCGCGCGAGATGCTCGAAGCCCTTCAGGCTATCGAGCATGAATTCGGCCGCGACCGTGGCCGCGGCGTTGCCAATGGTCCGCGCACCCTCGATCTTGACATCCTGCTCTTCGGCGACGTGGTTCTCAGCGAGCTTGGGCTGGAGATTCCGCATCCGCGGCTTGCCGAGCGCGCGTTCGTGCTTGTTCCACTTCACGAGGTCGCTCCGCAGGCGCTCGAACCGCGCACAGGACGCAGCGTGTCACAATTGCTGAAGAACCTTGTCTCCAATCCTTCCGATGCAAGCGATGCGGTGGTTCAGATACAAAGCGAACTTTGGCGCGCCGGTACTGCTGCTGACGTTGCTGATGCCGGCGATTCTTAGCGCGCAAACTGCCGCGACGATCCCCATCACCGTCGAAGACAGCAGCGGCGCGGCGCTTGCGGGAGCATCCGTGACAGACCTTGCGGGCAAGTTCCTTGGCCATACCGATGCTTCCGGCCGTCTGGCCATTGCCTGTGCAGCGCCTTGCCGCGTTCGCGTCGCCAAGCCCGGCTTCGCCGCGCAAACT
>JAJZNH010000573.1:2123-4384 GCA_021811745.1 Acidobacteriota bacterium | reverse complement strand
TTGCCTATACCGCGTCGTGCGCCCACAACCCGCCCCCGGCTGGCTGTACTCTTATAGACGTGGAAACTTGTCTCAAGGAAACCCGGCTTCGCCTCAGAATACTGGCAGCCGTCCTCGGGATTGCGGCCGCAGTACCGGCCGCAATCATGCTCGGTGCGCAAACTTCTGCCGCCCGCCCACCTTCTTCACACGCGGAACAATCCCGTCAGAAGACAGCGGCTGCCCTCAACCCGCCGCCGGGAGGCGGTTTTTTTCCGCTCAGCCAGGTGCGCCGCGGCATGATGGCAACCGCATGGACGGTCTTCACAGGAACCAACCCCGTGCCAATGCAGGTGGAGATTCTGGGCGTGCTGCGGGGAGCCCGCGGTCCCGGTCAGGACATGATCCTGGCCCAACTCCGCGGCGCCAGGCCCGAATATACCGGTGTCGTTGAAGGCATGAGCGGCAGTCCCGTCTATATCGGCAACAAGTTGCTGGGCGCGCTTGCCTACCGCATCGGTCAATTCAGCAAAGACCCCATCGCCGGCATTACGCCGATTGAGCAAATGCTGCAGGTGAACAAACTACCCGGCGTTGCCGCGCCGCCTGCCTCCGCGGATCGACGCTCATCCTCGCCGGCAGGCGCATCGACCGCCTCCGGGGATGGGTTGATCGACCCGAACACGAATTTCCAGGCAATGGAAACGCCACTGGTGATGAGCGGATTCCGGCCTGAAGCGATCAGGATGTGGCAGAAACAGATGGCCGGAACAAGCCTGGATTCGGTTGCAGCCGGCGGCATGGGCGGTTCTTCTGAAACAGACAGGAAGATCTCAACCGCCGCCGAGGCCTCGTTAAAGCCGGGTTCGTCGGTCAGCGCGCAATTGGTGCGCGGCGACGAGGAGATTGCAGCCACCTGCACGGTGACCTACGTGGATGCAAAGCATCTGTTGGCGTGCGGTCATCCGATTCTGCAAGCCGGACCGGTCTCGCTGCCGATGACCACCGCCGATGTGGTCGCCACGCTGGCATCTCCCCTGAACGCTTTCAAGATCATCAATACGGGCGTTACCGTCGGCGCCATTACCCAGGACCGTGAATCCGCGATCCTCGGCATCCTTGGCGCCCAGGCCCATATGATTCCCATGCACATCACCGTGGATGGGCCCGAGGGACACAGCAAGGTCAACGTCGAAATTCTCGATCAGCCTTCGCTGACACCACAGGCCATGCAGGTGGTGCTCTACAATGCGCTGCTTCAGACCAACGCCAGTACGGCGTCGACAAGCTATCACCTGACCGGAAACATTGACCTCGAAGGCTATCCGCCGTCGCCACTCAATATGTGGGTTTCCTCCGGAGGCGGCATGCCTTCAGCGATGGAGGCCGCCTTGTTGGCAGGAGATCGGTTCACGCAGTTCTTCTCGAACGGCGATCGGCAAGGCCCGGTTCAGTCCATCAATCTTCATATCGAGGCTATTCCCAGGAATATTCGGGTGGAGTTGGAAGGCGCCCGTCTGGTGGCAAACGACATCGTGCACGCCGGTGACACCATCGAAGTGGAGGCAACGATCCGCCCCTGGCGCGAGCCGGAGCGGAACGTGAGGATTCCGGTCTCTCTGCCGGCAAGGCTCGGCGCTGGCGAACTGCGCCTGCTGATCTCGGATGCAGGGACGCTGGACCGCACCTTGAACCAGCCGAGTCTGCCAGGCCGCCCGGCGGATCTGTCGGCGTTGTTAGCAGAGGCGCGGCGCCTGCACGCCTCCAACCGCATTTATGTCAGCCTGCTGATGCCGGAGGCACAGGCCGGGATGGACGGCCAAACCCTCTCCAGCTTGCCCCTTTCGGTTGTGAATGCTTTGGAACCTTTGCGGGCCGGCCAGGATGTCAATTTGAACGGCGAATCGGCCGAGGTGGTAGCACAGACCCCGGTGGGCGGCGTCTTGAACGGCTATCAGATTCTTCGTCTGCACATCGAGCCCGGTGGCGGGTTACACTAATTGCGATCAGCGCAGTTGCAATGCAAAGGCGGCCTGAGGCTGGTTGTGCAGGCTCTGTATGTGTCTCTTCTTACCGCAGTGAGGACGTCAGAAGAAAATGGCTCAGATTCAAGGACTAGCAGTCCACGCGGCAGGAGCCGAACTCCTGCCCTACCACTACGATCCCGGTGACCTGGGTCCGCAGGAAGTGGAGATCGCCATTACTCACTGCGGTATCTGTCACAGCGATCTTCACCTGATCTCGAATGATTGGGGCATGAGCCAGTATCCATTCATTCCCGG
>JAJZNH010000573.1:0-2113 GCA_021811745.1 Acidobacteriota bacterium | reverse complement strand
AGATTATCGGCACGGTTGCGGCGGCAGGCAAGGATGTTGTGTCGCTCCAGGTTGGCCAGCGCGTAGGGTTGGGTTGGCAGTCGAACTCATGCGGCCACTGCGAATGGTGCACGCGCGGCATGGAAAACCTTTGCCCCCAATCGGAGGGAACCTGCGTTCATCGCAACGGCGGCTATGCCGGGCGTGTGCGCGCCAACGCGCGCTTCGTGATTCCGATTCCCGAGGCTCTCGAAAGCCCGCACGCCGCGCCGCTGCTGTGCGCGGGCATCACGGTCTATAACCCGCTGCGTAACCATGGAATCAATCCATCCTCACGAGTGGGCGTTGTGGGCATAGGGGGCCTGGGGCACATCGCCATCCAGTTTGCGCGGGTCTTCGGCGCTGAGGTGACGGCCTTCTCGACTTCAGCCTCAAAGGAAGACGAGGCACGCGCGCTGGGAGCACATCATTTTGTGAACACACGCGAATCGAAGGCCATGAAGGAAGCGGCCGGCACGCAGGACTTTATCCTGACCACGGCCAACGCCGATCATGACTGGTGCACTTACATCCACGCGTTGCGGCCCACCGGAACGCTGTGCTTTGTGGGTGTTCCTCCGTCGTCGGTCACGCTGCAGGCATTCCCTCTCATCTCCGGCCTGCGCTCGGTGAGCGGCAGCCCCATCGGCAGCCCTGCGCGCCTGCGCGAGATGCTCGATGTAGCCGCGCGCCACGGAGTGAAAGCGCAAACCGAGCTCTTCCCGATGGCGAAGGCGAATGAGGCCATTGAAAAAGTGAAGAAGAGTAAGGTGCGCTACCGGGCTGTGCTGGCGAATTGAGGCGGTTTTGAGCATTCCTGCCCTGCGGGACGAATCTGATGAAAGCAAGCGGGTGCTCCATGAACCCTGCAATCGTGCGGGAATGCGCGGAGCGATATAAAAAATCGATTGTTTCCGTGGCGATAATTATAAAGACCTATGATTAGAGAAAGACAACGCGTGAGCGGGTAGATGAATTTACAGGAGATTCGCTATCTTGTAGCAGTTGCCGAGCACCGGCATTTCGGGCGGGCGGCCGAAGTCTGCAACGTCAGCCAGCCGACCCTGAGCAACCAGATCCGCAAGCTCGAAGACGAGCTGGGTGTCACACTGCTGGAGCGCACCAACAAGCACGTGCATCTGACGCCGGTGGGTGGGCAGATCCTCGTTCATGCGCAGCGCGTCCTGGCCGAAGCCGCGCAGATGGAGGCGGTGGCGCGGGCATCGCGCGACCCGCTGGTCGGGCCGCTGAAGCTGGGCGTGATTCCCACCCTGGCGCCCTACCTGTTGCCGTTGATCCTCAAGCCACTGAAGCTGGCGTACCCCAGGCTGACGATAGAACTTTGGGAAGATCAGACGCACTCGCTGATCGAGGGGTTGCGCAACCACCATCTGGATGCGGCCCTGCTGGCCACGCCCGCCGATGCGCCGGAGCTTACCGAGATTGAGTTGTTTAATGAGCCCTTGCTGGCCGCGCTTCCCGTCAACCATCGCCTGGCCAGGGAGAAGCTCATAAACGAGGAAATGCTCTCAGAGGAACTGCTGGTGCTGGCCGAGGGAAATTGCCTCTCCAGCCAGGCTCGGGAGGCCTGCGGGGGCAGGCACGGCACGCCTCGGGGTAGTCTCAAAGGCTCCATGCAGGCGGCCACCCTGGAAACACTGGTGAATCTGGTCGCCGCCGGCTACGGCGTCACGCTGATTCCGGCGTTGGCCGCTGATTTGTTTGCGCATCGCGAAGTCGTGCTGCGGCCACTGGCAGGACGAACCGTGCGGACGATCCGGCTGGCCAGCCGGCCGGGCTTCCCTCGCCCGCAGGCGCTGCGGGCATTAGAAAAGGTGATCTGGCAATCGGTCGGGGCCTCGGTGTTACAAAGTTGGGAAAAATGCGCGGGACAGACTGTGCAAAAGTGAGGTAAATATCATGGCAAACGCGTTCTTTTAGGAAGATTTTCGAAGAAGAGCAATTCCGTCCCCCCTTATCCACAAAAGCACCTATTCTCGCCGTTGACCCTGTTCTCCTGGCTCCTTAAAGTCTCTAATCATAGACAGGTTCTTTCTTCCCGTGCGGACCGCGCCGGGAGACTCGGGCAAGGGGT
>JAJZNH010000122.1 GCA_021811745.1 Acidobacteriota bacterium | reverse complement strand
ATCGACCGGCCTGACGCGCGCCCGCAGGAAGTGCTCAACGAAATTTACGATCTGTTCATCGACCTCGACGCCGACGAGTCGCAACTGGAGTTCCCGGTGCTTTACGCGGTAGCCAAGGCGGGCACCGCAAGCCTGGATCCTGCAACGGCCGGCGTGGATCTGCAGCCACTCTTCGAGGCCATCGTGACCACCATTCCCCCGGCCACCGGCGATCCTGCCGGCGCGCTGCAAATCCTGGTCACCAATCTTGATTACTCCGACTACTTCGGCCGTATCGCCATCTGCCGTGTCTTTCAGGGCACGCTGCGCATAGGCGACGAAGTGAATATCTCCCGGCGCGACGGTTCGCTGCACAAGACGCGCATCACCAAGCTCTTCACCTTCTCCGGCCTCAAGCGCATTGAGATTGAAGAAACTACGATGGGCGACATCGTAGCCGTAGCGGGTGTGGAAGGCATCACGATCGGCGAAACGATCACCAGCGTCGAGAATCCAGCGCCTTTGCCGCTCATTGTGATCGACGAACCCACCATCGCCATTCAATTCAACGTGAACAACTCGCCGTTCGCCGGCCGGGAGGGCCAGTATGTGACCAGCCGCAACCTGCGCGAGCGATTGGAGAAGGAGTTGCTCACCAATGTATCGATCCGCGTCGAGGAGACCGGCTCGCCTGACAGCTTCAAGGTTCTGGGCCGCGGTGAATTGCAATTGGCAATCCTGATCGAGATGATGCGCCGCGAAGGCTACGAGCTGATGGCCGGCCGGCCTGAGATCGTCACAAAGATCGTGGACGGTGTGCGCATGGAGCCAGTCGAACACCTCACCATCGATGTGCCTGAAGCCTACACCGGCGTTGTGATCGAGAAGCTGGGGCCGCGCAAAGGCGAGATGACCAAGATGCACAATCACGGCTCCGGCCGCGTCCGCATGGAGTTCCGAGTGCCGAGCCGCGGATTGATTGGGCTGCGCAGCGAGATGCTGACCGAGACCCGAGGCACGATTGTGATGAATTCGCTCTTTGACGGTTACATCCCCTACCAGGGCGAGATTCCGCAGCGGCCGACCGGCGCACTGATCGCGGACCGCCAGGGACTCACCACGACCTATGCGCTGAATGGCTTGCAGGAGCGCGGCATTCTCTTTGCCGGGCCGGGTGTAGAGGTGTACGAGGGCATGATCGTCGGCGAACACTCGCGCGACAATGATCTTGATGTGAATGTGGTGCGCGAAAAGAAGATGACTAACATGCGCGCGTCCACGGCGGACGAAGCCATTCGCCTCGTGCCCTACAAGACCCTCAACCTGGAACAGGCCATCGAGTTCATCGCAGATGATGAGTTTGTCGAGGTGACGCCCAAGTCGCTGCGGTTACGCAAGAAGATTCTGCAGGCGAACAAGCGTCCCAAGCGATGGGAGAAGGCCGAGCAATTCAGCTAGAGGCACCGCTTGGCTTCGAGCACACGCTCTAGCGCTTCTTCCGCCGTTGCTCCCGTGGCCGACAAGTGCCCCATCTTTCGTCCGCCACGCGGAGTGTGTTTCTGGTAGATGTGCACGCGCACCCCGGGCACGGCCAGGGCTGCAGGGAAATTGGGCTCTCCGTGCAGCCATACGTCGCCGAGCAGATTCACGATCGCTGCCGGGCTAACAATCGCCGTGTCACCAAGCGGCAGGTTGCAAACGGCGCGTACAAGCTGCTCAAACTGGCTTGTCACGCAGCCGCGCTCGCTCTGGTGATAGCTGTTGTGCGGCCGAGGTGCCAATTCATTGACAAAAAGCTGCCCCGCGCGGGTGACAAAAATCTCCACGCAGAGCAGACCCTCGATGCCGAGCCTGGCCACGATCGCCGCGGCCAGTGCCTCAGCGCGCGATTCCAGCTCGGCCGGCACACCGGCGGGCGCCACGCTCCACGCCAAGATCTGATTCTCATGATGATTGCGCGCCGCCGGATAAGTACGCACTTCGCCGGATGGACTGCGCGCAGCCATGACGCTGATCTCGCAGTCGAGGTCGAGAGCCTGTTCCGCGACGGAGGGCCGTCCGCCAATGCTCTGCCACGCCGCGTTGACGGCTTCCTCAGTCGCTGGCACATCCAGGCCGATGCGGGCCTGTCCGCGTCCATCGTAGCCGCCGCGCCCGATCTTCAAAAAGACTTGACCACCCAGCGCGGTAACGGCATCCTGCAACTCCGACGGACTGTGCACCACGCAAAACGGCCCGACCGGAAAGCCGTTCTCCGCGAGCCACGTCTTTTGCAATGTCTTGTCCTGAATAATGCGGATCGGCTCGACGCCCGGCCGCAGTGGCGCCAGCCGCGCCACTGCCTCCAGTGCTTCCACGCCAATCTGCTCAATTTCCAGTGTTACAGCGTCTGCGCCCCTGGCCAACCGCTGCGCCGCCTCAACATCGTTCCAGCGGCCGACGACGGTTTCGTCCACGACAAAGCTGGCGGGGCAAGCCGGTTCGGGGTCCATGACGCGCACACGATAGCCCATGGTGCGCGCGGCCATAGCCGTCATGCGCCCTAACTGTCCACCGCCCAGGATGGCCAGCAAGCCTCCGGGACGCACGATTGAAACCGCTTTGGATGATGAGGATGGGGAAAAGGCGTTCACCCTGGCAGCTCCTGATCGAGCACTTCCTGCGTACGTGCCGCACGCCATGCCGCCAGCCGCTCATAAAGTGCGGCGTCTGTTACGGCCAGAATCTCCGCTGCCAGCAGTGCCGCGTTTGCAGCGCCGGGCTTGCCAATGGCCAGCGTACCTACGGGAACGCCCTTGGGCATCTGCACGATGGAAAGCAATGAATCCATGCCGTTGAGTTGCGTGGCCGCTACAGGAACGCCCAGCACAGGCACAAGCGTCTTGGACGCGAGCATTCCCGGCAGGTGTGCCGCGCCTCCCGCGCCGGCTATGATCGCCCTCAGACCCCGCTCCCGCGCGGTTTCGGCATATTTGAAGAGCCAGTCAGGAGTGCGATGCGCGCTCACAATGCGTGCCTCATGGGGAATCTCAAGTACACGCAGCATCTCAACCGCAGCCGAGAGCACTTCATAGTCGCTCTTGCTGCCCATTACCACGCCAACCAATGGCCGTTCGTTCATATGGCTGATTATACGAGGGGCCGGAAATGCCTCAAAGACCAATGCACTTCTTGGCCCCCCTTGTAATCATTGTCCAGCTACATTGCTTCAATGCCGGTGCCACGCCTCGACGGCTACCTCGATTACCGCAAAGAGCACGCTTACCGCCGCCAGAAATCCCTTGGCCCGCTGCCAGTTCTGTTCGTGCCGTTCCATGCGGCGCTCCAACTCTGCCAGGCGGCCGCCGTTGCCGTCGCCCATCAACCCCGCCATCTGCGCCTTCAACACGCTCAAATCGCTCAACACCTGCGCCTCGAATTCATTCATCATCCGCATCCGCCGGACTCCATTTATCGTTTCCTTCAAGCTCGCATCAAATGCCGTTCATGAACCCAATGGCAGATTGATGAACAATGCCGTTGAGAACTCCGAATAGTTTGGCGGGGTCGCGTCGTCGTACATCCGAATGTAAAAGCGGTCGCAGGCGGTCTCACGCGAAAAGGTGATGTTGGGTGCAGTTGCGCGCACCACGAGCCCCGGGTCCTCTCCTGCCATAAAGGCAAAATCGCGCCTGCGTATCTCAAACCCTCCGCCCGCAGGCGGGGTTACGCCCGTATTGATCGCGACCGTGGTCCCATTCAGCGTCGTTACGGCTAGACTGTTCAGATTGGCCAGTAAGGTGGGAGCTACCGGCGCCGGCAGCCAGGCATTGGCTGGAACCATGGCGCTGGTCTTGATCGCCAGATCCTCGGCCCAGTCATTAGCAAAAGTCACCGTGTACTGTACTAAGTCTGGATAACTTGGGGTATAGCTGATCTTTACCGTCCGCACGACAACTTGCGTGTTCAGATTGGCAGATGGCACATTCAAAAGCAGCGCATCGCCGGGCCAGACGTCTGAGGCAAAGCTGGCCCTTGTGCCTTTATAGGTTCCGCTCCACAGCGCGCTGATGCTGGCTGCCGCCTGCCCAATCACCGACGCCGCGGTGCGGCAGTCCGAGGAGCTGCGCGCCGGCGGATTGGTCACCGAGCCGATCCAGGTGGCCACGGCCGGCTCTCCGGCTTGCGCCAGCGCCTGCTGGTTTGCAGTGTTTACTACCCGCCCGACTGCTCTGCCTACTGTACGGTAGCTCACAGCAATCTGTTCTCCTGCTACCGGCGCGAAACCCGTATAGAAAATCAGCTTGCCGGTGCGCTCCAGCTGGCACTCGCCTGCTTGCGCTGTCGAACCAATGCGCCGCGTATATGGGCTGCCGCCTGTTGTCGTACGCACCGCCCACCCCGATCCGATATTCATCAGGAGCAG
>JAJZNH010000584.1 GCA_021811745.1 Acidobacteriota bacterium | reverse complement strand
TCGGTCATTTCGGCTTTCTCGTAGATGCGGTCGCGCTCTTCGAGCGCAGCCCACAGCGGCCGGTTGCCCATCACCACGGTGTCGATCACGCGGTAGGCGTCGAAGGCGAACTGGTCCTGGCGCAGCACGCCAAATTTGCGCGGACGGACCACCGTGCCCTTTTGCGGGTCCAGTTCGCCGGTCAGAATCTTCATGAACGTCGATTTGCCGGAGCCGTTGGGGCCGGTGAGGCCGTAGCGGCGGCCGGGATTGAAGGTGGTGCTCACGTCCTCGAAGAGCACCTTCGAGCCGTAGCGCATGGTCAAATTGGTGACGCTGATCATTCGGGTCTGTTGTCCTGGGTTTCGGCGGCGGACGGTGGAGCGCTCGCTTGCATGCGGCCGGCTGCGGGCACGCCCGGGTATGAGCGGCTGGTTCAGCCTGGATTGCAGCGGGATCGAGCGCGCCAAAGCGGACCGCGCCGGAGAAAATCGCACTTCCAGTCTCTCATATCCATGCGCAGGTCTCTCTCCGCCCCCACAGCGGGCAAAACGCTGCTCACCATCGCCGGAAAGCGGACCGGAACTGCTCCGGATCGCGAAGCGCCGATCCTCGCTGCTTGAATTATGATGAGAGAGCGGCCAATTCCTCCGCGGGCGTGGCGAAATGGCAGACGCAGCGGACTTAAACAACTTGAGTGCCCATCGGGAAACCGGCGGCGTAGAACTGCTCAAAGTCGGGAAAACCTGAAATGGCAATTCCGAGCCAAGCCCGGAAGCATTTCCGGGAAGGTGTAGAGACTAGACGGGCAGCACCTAAACCTCGTGTCGGGAATGGTGAAGGTATAGTCCAGACCACGAACCCGCCTGGCGGGGCGGCGAAAGCCGAAGTGGTAAGAAAATCCGCAGGCCGCAAGGCCATGAGGGTTCAATTCCCTCCGCCCGCACCACACCGCTTCCCAGGCGGGCCAGGATGGAACCATCCTGGCATGTTCCTGCCGTGCCGGACTCGCTTGAGCCTGTTCGCACTCCCTGGCCATCCGCCCAGGGAGTGCGAACAGGGTAGGATAAGGACGCCTTCCTTCGTGCCGCCACCAGGCGCTTGGCGCGCTCGTCCAGCAGCGGCCATACCTCGCCAAACTTCGTTCGCAACTTAGAAAGAGCAGTCACCTACAAGCAGCACAATGCCCACAAGCACTCTTTCCTTCTTACTAAGTGGATACCTTCCTGCAGGATTTTGGCGACTCGATAGAAATTGGAGAACCGCCTTACACAGGCAGGCTGAGCCGTGCCGAGGCGATGCGGCACATCAAGTACGGCTCCGCAACTGCAGGCTTCTCCGAGGCCAAGCGCAGACCCATCAGTTCCAACTCCAGCCACGGCTTCCCTCCCGAGGTGAGCGTCAGAATCCCCCGGCAGGCGCCGTTTCTCGATTCGAGCTCGTGAATCAGACGTTCCTGTTCCTGATGCGGCAGGCGCAGCCCAAGCGGAGAAAAAACCGGAGCGCCCGCGCGAACAGAATTGCGCCCGCTGGCATCGAGCACGTTGGTCGCCAGCGGCCGGGTGCACTCCAAAGCGGTAATGCCTCGAACACGCTCGGAAAGCCGCTCCAGCCCCGGGATGCGGAAGCGAAAGCCGGATTTCGACCAGGTGCATAGGTTCTGCGACACCGGCGAAACCTCCTTCGCGGGATGCTGGTCACCGGATTGCGCGAGATGTACCACGGCTTGCAACCGGACGGGCTCCAGGTTGTCCCGGGCAAGGTCGGGAATCACAAGGTGCGTGACGTAGGCATCGGCCCAATTTCGCCGTTGCACGACATCATGGGCGTGGAAACGCACGGCATCCACGGTGGCGGGAGCCGGTTGCGATATCTGCAAGCAGGTTCCGATCCAGCGGTAGAAGCCTGTACTCATACCACAGGCAAACTGCAATTCCAGATTGCTCACGTGCTGCAGGGGCGGGGATGGAGGGGGAAGAATGCCGCGTGGGCCGCGGTCCGCCGGAAGATGCCAAAGGAGAGTATCGCCGCCACGTACCATTGCCCATCCCGCGGGATGTCCATCGATCTCGATCCAGCTTGGGCCCGTGCCCAACAGCGACTGCGACGAAATCTCCTCCGAAAGCACTCCAGCCGAGATGTACTCGGCCGCGCTCTTCAGCATTGACGACAAAAAATCGCGCCGGTTCATCTCTCCTCGCCCTGGCTGCGTCAATCAATTCCATCATCTTTTTGTACGCGCCGTTTTTCTCAAGCCACCGCGCCGGAAGAGCCTCCCTCCGGTGCGATTGCCAAGCGTGTTCCTTCAGTTGACGGTCAACGTCACGGTTGTGCTGGGGCACAGCGGCCCCGATGTGCCCGTCACCGCGATGGTACTGAGGAACCCAAGCCATCCAATTGCGAGCCATCGTGGCGTCCGATCCCTGTCCAGTGACATTGTTGCTGCGAACGGCGAACGCGCAGGCCGCAATCGTCGGCGGACTCGGCTTCCCCAGATGTCCCAGAATACTGCGATTCGATAGGAACCGCCCGGCGAACCTCCGGCCCCGGTAGCGTGTTGCAGGCTGATCGGTCACTGGGCGTGGTCGAGATCGGCTTCCAGGTGGATACTGCCGCCGGTGATATTCAGGTGACGCGTCCACTCGGCGTAGCCGTGCTTCTTTACCGTGATGTCGTGATTGCCGAGTGTGACGTCCACGGTGGAAGGCGTGCTGCCCACGAAGTTGCCGTCCACGTCAATGTCGGCGCCGGACGGGTTGGAGTCGATGGAGAGCTGGGTTTTCGTGCCGGAGGCAGCGGACCCGGCGGTGGCGGAGCCGTCGGCCGGCCCTCCGAACTTGCTCATGTCGAGGTGGGTGTCGCCGTCGATAAAAGCGGTGATGGCCGTCCCCTGGGGTATGGTGATGTCCTTGCCCTTCATGAACAGGAAAAAGGGCGCGGCCGGCCAGATGATGAGCGAGGTCGCTACCATGGCCCCGGTCATGGCGCCGGTGTGGGAACCGCCCTTGTTGTCGCTGACTGCGCGCAGGGCCACCTTCTCCCCATCGGCCAAACGGGCGTAGCTGATCGTCATGTTGAGCTTCCCGGCCCGGCCCATAGATTTTTTGGCTTGAGCCTCGGTGACGACGCCGATTGCAGTGGCTCCCTTCTTGAGAACGGTGACGCCATCGATCTGGACCTCGTCCATGACTTCGAACGGGATCTCATCGCCTTGTCGGGCGGTAGCCGAGGAGACGGTCTGGGAGAGGCGTAGTTTGATGGGCGTGCCATCGAGCAGCATGTGAGGCTGATTGTTCTGGTCGGGCAGGGGAATGGCAGGAGCGATCGGTTGAGCAATGAGAGAGGCACACAGTAGGGGAACTACCGCAGAAGTAAAGATTTTCTCGTGAACCATGGCAGGTTCCTTTCCGAAGGTGGCTCAACGAGCCGGTGTTGAAAAGCGTTTTTTGAGAGGCCCAGGATGCTGCGACTGGGACAGAACAAGGGGGCAGTGGCCGCCACTGTCCCCTTACGCCGAGCGATTCGCGGGCGCCACTTAATTGACCACCAGGGTCACGCTGGTGCTGTGGCTTAGCGACCCCGATGTGCCCGTCACCGCGATGGTGCTGCTGCCCGCGGGCGTGCCGGGATTGGAAGGTCCGCTGCCACCGCCATTGCCGCCGCCACCGCTGCTGCAGGAAGAGAGTGCGCCGACGAACAACGCCAGCACGCCGATCGTGAGCCAGCGCGTGTACAAGCTGTGCCGCTTGCGCCTGAGCAGAAGGAGAGATGCCAGACCCGCACCCAGGAATGCATAACGCCATGGACCGTGGCCCGAAGTGGGCGGCATGGCAATTCCTGCTTGCGCCCTTATCGCACCCGCAGCAATCGCCGAAGGCGCAGTGGTGGTGATGGTGAGTGTCGAGGTGACGCTGGAGCCCGAGGGAGTAACCGAAACGGGTGAGAACGTGCAGTTGGCATTCGATGGCGCGCCGCTGCAAGTGAGCGATACCGCGGAATTGAATCCGTTCGCGGGAGTGAGGGTGATCGTGTATGTCGCGCTTTGCCCCGGACTCACCGTGGCCGTACTTGGCAAAGCCGACATGCTGAAGTCCGGTGCGGAGGTTACCGTGATCGTCGTATTCGCGGTCTGGGTGTTGGTGCCGTCCGTTGCACGGACGGAGATGGTATTACTCCCGGCGGTGAGCGCGCTTGCAGAAACCGTGAGCGTGCTTGAGCTGCCCGGTGTCACGCTCGCCGGTGAAAAGCTGCACCCGCTTGCCGGCTGCGTGCACTGGAAGCTGAGGCTTGCGGCGTCGCCGTTGACGGCGGTCGTGGCTACGGCGATGGTTGCATTGGCGCCGGCAGCGATGGTCGAGTTTTCCGGCGTCAGCGTCATCGTAAAGTTGGGCGCGGCTGAGGTAACTGTGACTGTTG
>JAJZNH010000430.1 GCA_021811745.1 Acidobacteriota bacterium | reverse complement strand
AAACAAGACCGCCGCTGCGGCGGAAGGACTGCATGAGCAGTTCGTCTATCTTCCTCTGATTGCCGGTTGGCTGGTGCCTGGCGCGGGGCATTTTCTGCTGCGCAAGTGGATTCGCGGCTCTCTGCTCGCGGTCTCCATCATCGCCATGTTCGTTCTCGGACTGGCCATGCACGGCAAGCTTTACAGCGGCGCGCAGGACATTCTCGACATGCTGGGTATGGTCGGCGATCTAGGCAACGGCCTGCTGTTCTTTGTCAGCCGGATTCTGGGCCTGGGCGCGATCCACGTGCAGGTGACCACCGCCGACTATGGCACCAAGTTTATGGTGGTGGCTGGACTTCTGAACGTGATCGCAGCCGTGGATGCGCACAATCTTCGCACCGGGAGGAAGTCCTAGTGTTCCAGCCCTCCCACTTTACCGCGGTGCTGCTGTTCGCTCTCTTCGCCTCCACGGTCTTCGGCATCACCCAGCGCGAGACGCCGCCCCGCATGTTCCGCTACGGTGCCTACTGCTTTGTGCTCTTTGTGGGCTCGGCGATTGTACTTAGTTGGCTGATGTTCCTTATCGCGCGATAGGCAGCAACTGCCCATCGAACGCCATTCAATCTGGAGAGAAGACGGAATTATAACTGCGCGGCATGAGTGTGCTCCTCGGTATCTCTCCCGCGACGACTGACTTCCGTGCGGAATCTGGAACCCGGAGCAGGTTTGCCGTTACGCACTGCCCGGAAGCGACCCAGCTTTGATGGCACCTTGCCTGCCGCGCTCAAGGCACCAATGCTTTGCCGACCGCCACGCCGCTGCCATTCGGCCAGAACTCATCCAGGTTGAACGCGCATTGCCGGGGAACGGGAACCGTGTGGACTGCGCCCTGCCGGTCCGTCACGCGATACATATAGAAAACCACCGCTCGCTGCTGGTAGAAGAAACGCCACGTCGTGTTCTGCTTCCAGCCGAAGACCGTGCCATAGGGCTTGTAGAGGGCCTGCTGAAAATTTACCTTCACGGCGTCTCTGATCATGGTCCGCGCCCGCTGGCCATAGCCGTAACGATCCAGACCCGTGTCGAGCGCGGGCAGGTTGGCCTCGGTCACGTCCATGTAGTGCATGGCGTGTACGCCCTTGGCTCCAGGCAGCGCAGGCAGCATGGGGTTTGCGGCCTGGTTACGCACCTCCTTCGGACTGCGCGCAGCCTGAAAGCGGTTTTCCATTGTCGTTGCCTTCGGATTCCAGTAGTTCTGTTGCGCCAGGAGGGTTGTCTGCGGCGGCGGATTGCCGCCGCCCCCTGCGTCATTCAGGTGGTACACGGTGGGCGTCTCTGGCGATCCCTCGACGATCACAGAACAGCCGTCGACGGTCGAAGTGAGAAAGATGCGCGGCTCATCAAGGAAGCCACCCGAATGGCGAAGTGTGATGCGGTAGGTCTGCTGTGCCTGCCAGGGCAGGTAATAGCAGGGAAACCAGTCCCCCACGCGCTTGCCGTAGTCGCCTGGATTGGGCGGGTTCCTTTTCACTTCCGCGACCGCGGCATCCGATCCCGTGTTGATCGTCACCTGCTGCATCTGCTGGCCGATATTTACATTCTGCGCGATGCGGCAATACGAAACCCGATCGGTCTTGGCCACACTTGAGTATCCGCCCTTGGCATTAAGCGTTACCATCTCCCGTTCGGCCACAATCAGGATGCGTCCCTTTCCGCCGGCGGTGCGTTGTGCGCAATAGGTTTCGGGGTTCTGCAGAAAATCGTCTGAAAGAGACATATTCGCTCCTTGTGCTGGACCAAATTACATCGCGGATTCGGAGAGCGGGAGAATGAAGAACGATGGCCGTTGAGATACTTTAACGATCTTGTATTCTTTCCGGGCGCGCAACGCTTTTTCGCAGCCCCACCAACGATCTAGCAGGGAAGACCTCCTGCCCGCCCCAGTCCGCGCAGGTATTTTGCCTCTGTGCTCTCGATGATCGCCAGGGGCCCTTCGGGGTTTTATCAGAGCCCTTCAGCACGTGGCTAAGATACCACGCAGGAATCATCACTGCCAAAGACAATATGAAAGGCGCGTGAAGAGCGGGCAGTATGCTTGAGCTTCACCAGGTCGCAGCCTTCCGCCCGTATACGGGAAACACGCGCCGGGCTCCAGCCATGCCTCAAGCGGTCATACCGCGCTGCCACACCGCGGCGTCAAAGCGGTGCGTGCATACGTAGCCCTCGTCCAAATAGAGATCGATAGCGTGGGAGTTGGCTTCCGTGACGGTCAGAGAGATCTCCGACGCGCCCTGGCGCAGGAAGCGCGAGGCAGCCACCGAGAGCAGCAACCGCGCCAGCCCCTTGCGCCGGTATGCCGAGTGAACGCAGACCTGGGTGATATGGCCGCTTTCCGGGCTCACGCGCGAGCCCAGCAGCAAGGCCACCAGCTCACTGCTCGGCCGGTGCGCCACGACGTGCGAAACCTGCGCGGAAAAAGCGCCGCAGCCCGAGTAACGCACGATGTTGTTGAGAAAGCGCAACGAGCCGTGAACGGAGCCATACTGGTCGTTGATCAAGCCGTCGGTATGGCCGCGATAGGCCTCGGCAATGAGCCTGCCGGCGCGCGGCAGGTCTTCATCGTGCCAGGGGCGCAATTCCAACTCATCGGGCAGGCTTACCGTGGGTGGTTCCCGGAAAGGCTCCAGGGCCTGAACCATAAAGAGCCGCCGATAGAGCTGGAAACCGGCCCTGCGGAAGATTTCGGAATGGGAACCGGAAGGGCGGAGCAGAAGTTGGGACTCGATGCGGTCCACGTGAGGTGTATTCTGCAGCGTTTCGAGGAGATGCTTGAGCAGCGTCTCCTCGATCTCATGCGCCGAACCTGGCCGGATAGAAAAGCTGCCCGGCCCCGCCGGGAGGGCAAAGACATCGCCGATCACAGCCTTGGTTTCCTCATAAACGCAGAAAGCGTAGCCAACCGCATGCTCGGCCTCCAAAGCCACGTATCCGGGCAAAGTGTGACGGTCGAGATACTGCATCAGAAGCCTGGCCGAGTTCCGGTAATCCCAATGGAGCCGCTCCCTCCACACATCTCCCTCGGCATCCAGCACAGGCCGGAGCAACGGCGCGGTGAAGTGCCGCAGATCGAGGATTTCGATGGAGGCGCTCGATGCCATGTGAATTTCGGTGCCAACAACCCTTCCGGTCACTTTGCCACGACTTGCAGCCATGCGCAACTACGGGTTTGCGTTACTGGCTTGGCGGAAGCCCGTTCACTAAATACACAGCCAGTCCCTGTTCCGGCCAGGTAAAGAGTTCCTCGTAGTGGCGGCCGTCAAGATATTCCGCAAGCGCGGCTGCGGTGTGCAGGTCGGCGCCCCCCTTGCCAGTCACCCGCGCCACCAGAATGTGCTGCTCCGGGGGCACACCGCTTTGCTCGTAATTCACCACCTCCCGGCTCCGATAGAACGAGAGTCCGTACGCGGTCTCGCGCCGCACGCGGAAGACCGCAACCGTTTCATTGGGAGGAGCCACAGTCGCCAGGCGCTCAGCCAGCGGACGCGCCGAGTAAGTGCGGTCGATGAGATGGATCACTTTTTTAGTGGCCGGGATGGCGGGGATGCCGAAAACCGGACCGACACCGTAAAGAAACAGCATGAGTACCCCGAGCACCACCGATGTAGCCAGCCTGATCCGTACCACGCCAAACCACTTGGCCACGACCAGGATGAACAAGGCGCCGCCGGTTGCGGAGATCAGCGCCGCTACATCCGCGTGCGCCGGCGGGATGGTTTTGCCATGGACCAGAAACCAGGGCAGCAGAAGCACCGCCAGCGTCATCACTCCACAGAGCATGGCGTGGCCGACGAGAATCCATCGGCTAAGCCCCGCCTGTCTGCGCCGGAAA
Source organism: Acidobacteriota bacterium (assembly GCA_021811745.1). The sequence continues at coordinate 534 of JAJZNH010000430.1, read as the reverse complement.
AGGTAGTCGCCGGTGAGAATGGCGATCGGAGGTATGGAGGGCAAAATGTAGCCCGGCAATTTGGATTGCGAGAAGCTGAAAAAGACGATGGGAACGAGCGCCCACAGCACCAGGAATTCGGGAAAGGCATCGCCCGGGCGGCTGGGTTTTGGCTTCTCCGGCCGGGAGTGGCGCAGCCGCCACTCCGCTACAGAGGTCTGGACGCCGTCAATCAGCGCCCGCACAGCGATCACGGTCCAGGGCATCATCGCAAGGACGATGACGACGAGGTAGTACCAGAATGGCTGCGCATGATGGAAGCGGTTGGTGGCAAAACGCTCCAGGTTATGCTCGAGAAAGAACTCGCGGAAGAACGTGGGATTTTGGTGCTGGACGGCAATAAACCAGGGCAGCACGATGGCAAAGTAAAGCAGGATGCCCGGCCACCACAACGAGCGCTTCAGAATATGCCACTCGCGGCGCAAAAATGCGAAGGCAACAATGATGACAATATCGAGAAACGGCGCCACCGGTCCCTTGGCCAGTGTCGCCACG
>JAJZNH010000266.1:2733-4416 GCA_021811745.1 Acidobacteriota bacterium | reverse complement strand
GGTCCACCAGGGGGCTTGGGACACGGGGGTCCGGAATCCGGGGTTGCTGCCTCGCGAGGTCAGTCAGGTCATGGGCATACTGTCACTCCGAATTCCGGCCATGAAGATTTGCAGTCCGGCTGCTCATCGCCGTATACTAAAACCCGACCATTCCGGTCGTAGTTTACGGGTCCTGCCTTTTCGGCGACCCATCGGAGTCCGGCGGGTGAGCATTCTCAGTGAGTTGGGGGTTGGTCAAACTGGGGTTGTTGTAAACCTCAACCTCCCGGAATCCGTTCAGAACCACCTGATGCATATGGGCTTTGTTCCCGAAGCACGCGTTACGGCCCTGCGCCGCGCTCCAGCCGGCGATCCAACTGTCTATGCCGTCGATGGCATGGAGATCGCTCTTCGGCATGAAACCGCCTCGGCAATCCGCGTCCGCGAACCTGGAGCCGCTTTCGCCCCGGCCCAGCCCGAAGCGGAGAAGCTTCCCTCGCCCGCCGAAGTGGCTGAGGTGGCTGCCCAATGACCACATGCTGCTCGACGCCTGAATTCACGCCACCACCGGCGCCGTCCGAGGCCGGACAGATCCGCACCGTTGCCCTCATCGGACCGCCGAACAGCGGCAAATCCACACTTTTCAACCGCCTCACCGGCCTGCGCCAGAAGGTAGCCAACTACCCCGGCGTCACCGTCGAGCAGCGCATGGGCCTCATGGCCGGGATTGGCCGCGACGACCTCACGCTCATCGACCTGCCCGGCATCTACTCGCTCACGCCCTACTCCGAAGACGCGCGCGTGGCTGTGGACGTACTCCGCGGCAAAATGCCCGGCACGCCCAAACCCGATGCGATACTTCTGGTCCTCGATTCCCAGCACTTGACGCGGCAACTCATGCTCGCCGCCCCGGTTCTTGCCGTCGGTCTGCCCACGCTTGTGCTTCTCAACATGAGCGACCTGATGGAATCCCGCGGCGGCCGCATCGACACGCTTCAACTGGCCCGCGAACTAGGCGCACCCGTGGCCCAGATCAGCGCCGTGCGCGGCACCGGCATCGACGCCGTGCCACTGTTCCTCAACCGGCAGAAGTTCCGCGAGGCCACGCAGCCGCTCGAGCTGCCCGTCCTGGGCAATGCCGCCAGCACCCACACCTGGGCGGCCCAGGTCAGCCGCCGCACCGGCTATCACGCTCCGCTTTCGGCCCAGAACACGCGCAAGATCGACAACATCCTGCTCCACCGCATCTGGGGACCGCTGCTGTTCCTGCTGGTCGTGATCGCCGTCTTCGAAGTGGTGTTCGCCGTCGGTCAGCCTCTCTCGGACGGCTTCCAGGACGTGCTCACGAGCATCGGCAACCTCGCGCGCCCCCTGATTCCCTCCGGCTGGCTGCAATCGCTGCTGCTTGACGGCCTCTGGAAAGGCATCGCGGCCGTTCTGGTCTTCCTGCCTCAGATCCTGCTTCTGTTTCTCTTCATCGGCATCCTGGAAGACACCGGTTACCTGGCCCGCGCCGCGCTGATCGCCGATCGCGTCATGCGCTCCATCGGCCTCAATGGCAAGGCCTTCATCCCGTTGCTGTCGGCTTATGCTTGCGCCGTTCCCGCCATCATGGCCACGCGCACCATTGAGAACAAGCGCGACCGGCTGGCCACCATCCTGGTCACACCTTTCATGACCTGCTCGGCGCGCCTGCCGGTGTAT
>JAJZNH010000266.1:0-2723 GCA_021811745.1 Acidobacteriota bacterium | reverse complement strand
TTACCTCGACGGACTCATCGGCCTGCGCACGCTGGTGATGCTGGGCCTGTATCTCGCCGGCTTTGTCGCGGCCTTCACCACCGCGCGCCTGCTCAAGAGCTCGATCCTTAAATCGAGCGATACCCCCTTCATCCTCGAACTGCCGCAGTACCGGATGCCCACGCTGCGTTCTCTGGCTCTGCGCCTGATGGATCGCGCCCACATCTTTCTCCGCAACGCCGGCACCATCATCGTGGCCGTCACCCTGGTCCTGTGGGTGCTCGCTCATCTTCCTCTGCTGCACACCGCCAGCGGCACCTTCACCGGGCCCCAATTGGCCAACAGCCTCATCGGCCGCCTCGGCCACTTCATCGAGCCGGTGATCGCCCCTCTCGGCTTCAACTGGCAGATCGGCATCGGGTTGCTGTCCAGCATCGCCGCCCGCGAAGTGATGGTCAGCACCATGGGCACGCTCTACGGCGCCGATCCCAGCACGCAGGCCCTGAACCTCCAGACCGCCCTGCATCGCGACATGACGATGGGCGGCGCTCTGGCCTTGATGATCTTCTTCGCCTTCGCCATGCAGTGCACATCCACCATGGCCGTCGTGAAGCGCGAAACCAATAGCTGGAAATGGCCGGCGGTGCAATTCCTTTACATGCTCGTCCTCGCCTATGGCGCGGCTTTCGCGGTGAATCACATCGCCCTGGCGCTTATGCGCTAGTGGATGGCGCCAGGACCAGCCAAATGGCCGGAACACGCCTCCGGGTACAAGATGGCGCAAGAATCGGGTGCGTTCGCATCGCCCCACGGGGCTACGCTCCGGCCCTGCCAGCAACAACGCCATCCCAGCAATGGAAGGAGAGAACCAAGTTCCAACAACGATTGGGAATTATGGTTGTCGTTGACCGGAAAGTACAGTTGACGCCAGACAAAGGCTCTCCTAATTCGAGAGCCCGTGCTTCCGTCAGCCGTGGATGGAGAGGACCTGCCCGGCGAAACGGGCAGGTGGAAGGAAAGTCGAGCGTTCTGCGCAGAGGCCGGTATGAACCTGAAACGAGGCCTATGCCGCGCTCTCGATGGCTGCGCCTGCATTCACGCCGCGGACCCTGAAGTGCTTCATCTGAATTGCAAGTGTGCGTTCAATCTTCAGCAGATCCTTGCGCTCGGCAGGTCCGGCAAAGGTTGAAGCGATCCCTTTGGCCGATGCGCGGCCAGTGCGGCCCACGCGATGCACGAAATCCTCGGCGACTTTGGGAAGGTCGTAGTTAACGACGTGGGCCACGTTGGCCACATCGATGCCGCGGGCGGCTACGTCGGTGGCCACAAGCACGCGGTGCCGGCCCTCGGAGAAGTTACGCAAAGCCTGGTTCCGTTGCGATTGCGAGCGGTCGCCGTGAATCCGGGTTGCCGCATGGCCGGAGCGAGTCAACCGCTGTGCCACCCGGTCGGCGCCATGTTTGGTGCGCACAAAGACGAGAAAGCTGCCCTTTTCGGCGTTCAGCAAGTGCTCCAGAAGCTCCTGCTTCTTGTCCGCATCCACGCTGAAGGCACGCAACTCCACATTCTCCGCCGGCTTGGTCACCGAGCCGATTTCGATGCGCACGGGGTTCTTTTGATAGTTGCGCGCTACGTCCCTGACTGTGCCTTCCAGAGTGGCCGAGTAGCACAGGGTCTGGCGCTCAGCAGGAGTCATGGCTGTAATGCGGCGAATGGCCGGCTCGAATCCCATATCGAGCATCCGATCCACCTCGTCCAGCACCATCACTCTGACCGCTGCTAGCCTGACCAGCCTGCGCTTGAGAAAGTCTTCGAGCCGCCCGGGCGTCGCCACGATCAATCGCGCGCCGCGGCGGATCGCGTCCAGTTGCGTGCTTTCCGAAACTCCGCCCACCACCAGCGCAACGGTCTGCGCATTGCTGGAACGAATAGCCAGGAAGGCCCTTTCGACCTGCATCGCCAATTCGCGCGTCGGCAGAACAATGAGGGCATGCGTGTCGCGCCCTTCCACCTTCTGCAGCATTTCCACGATGGGAATCAGGAAACTGAGGGTCTTGCCAGTCCCGGTCTGCGCCGTAGCCAGCACATCCCGCCCTTCGAGCGCGGGAGGAATCGCCGCGGCCTGCACCGGCGTGGGATTTTCAAATTGGTTGGTTTTAAGCCGCGCCATCAAGGCAGCGGAAAGAGAGAACTGCGAGAACTGAGTCGTCAAAATAGACATCTTTCGATGAGCTCCGGGAGCCTCGATTTCATTGAGGCCTGCAAACGGAGCCGGACATAGAGGCGCGAAGCCACATCGTGGCGCCAGCCTCCTGCAAAAACTGCGCGTAAGGAAGAACCGAATACGTCCCTGGGACTGGCGGCATGCATGCAAACAAAATGCCTGCGCCACGGAACTGACCCACGCTACACGAAACACCCGTCGGCACACCGCCGACCGGCTCCCTTGGCCGCGCACTGCATGCGCAGCCCCCAGTGGATTGCCAACCCGCTCTGGAGTGGCAAATCCGCTCATGATTCCTGATCTTTGTGGGATCAGGAGTCGAGTCACCGGGACGGAAACTCGAGGGTTACGCTGTAGGGGCTTGGAGAAATCTGTGCAAGGCTGGGTTGCCTTCAGAAAGGCAAAACGCCGCTCACTACCAAATCGCTGAGCGCAGATTTAGTGTAGCACGATAACCGCATTTCCTCGCCAATGGGCGGTGTCCGGTTTGAGAATCAAGCGCATCCGATAATGCCACGTA
>JAJZNH010000206.1 GCA_021811745.1 Acidobacteriota bacterium | reverse complement strand
CAGTGTGGGGTCCACCTGTCACGGGATCCACCATCATCTCGGCGTTGCCGTGATCGGCGGTGATCAGCCAGTTGCCGCTCTTCTCTTTTACGGCTTTGAAGATGCGGCCGAGTTGGGCATCCACCGCTTCGATGGCCTTGATGGTCGGCTCCAGCTTGCCGGAGTGGCCCACCATGTCGGCGTTGGCGAAGTTGGCCACCACCAGATCGAAGGCCGTATCGTTGATGGCCTTCACAATGGTGTCGCCGATGCACTCGGCGCGCATCTCCGGCGCCAGGTCGTAGGTGGCAACCTTGAGCGAAGGGCACATCACACGGTCCTCACCCGGGAAGGGCGTCTCAATGCCGCCGTTGAAAAAGTAGGTGACGTGGGCGAATTTTTCCGTCTCGGCGACACGCAGATTGCGCAGGTGGTGTTGCGCGAGCAAGTTGGCCAGAATGTTGTCCATCGACTCGGGCGGGATGACGACGGGCAGTTCGTAGAACTTGTCGTACCGGGTCATGCAAAGGTAGTGGATGCCTTTGGGAATCTCGCGGCGAGGGATGGTCTCGTCGAGCGCTTCCCAACCTTCGAGATCGCGGCCTCCGTTCTTGTTGAGGCCGCTTTCGCGCGCCAACACCCGCGTAATCTGGCGGGCGCGGTCGGCGCGGAAGTTGAAGTTGATGCAGACGTCCTCATCGCGAATCTGCCCGGTGGGTTTTCCGGCGGAGTCGGTGACTACAAAGGGCACCAGGAACTCGTCCGTCATGCCGCCGTTGTAGCACTCCTTGATCCGGGCCACGGCGTTGGGATAGGCGCCGCCCTCGGCCTTGCCGTTGACCATGGCATCGAAGGCTTTGCGCTCGCGCTCCCAGCGGCGGTCGCGGTCCATGGCAAAGTAGCGGCCGTTGATGCTGGCCACCTTGCCCACGCCGTATTCGCGCATCTTCTGCTCCAGTGCGGCAATATAACCGGCGCCGGAGGTGGGCAGCGTATCGCGGCCGTCCATGAAGGCGTGAACGAAGACACGATCCAGCCCATTTTCCTTCGCGATCCGCAGCAGCGCGTACAGATGGTTCTGGTGCGAGTGCACACCGCCGTCGGACACCAAACCGAAGAGATGCAGTTGCCGCCCGCCGTCGCGCGCCCGTTTCATCGCCTGCACGATCGCCGGGTTCTTTCCAAACTCGCCCGAGACAATCTGCGCGTCGATGCGCGTGATGTCCATCTGCACAATGCGGCCGGCGCCGATGTTCAGGTGTCCCACTTCGCTGTTGCCCATTTGGCCGTCAGGAAGGCCGACAAAGTGCTCGGAGGCGCGGATCAGGGTGTTGGGAAATTCCTTGAGCAGCTTGTCATAGGAGGGTTTGCGGGCTAGGGCAATGGCGTTGTTGGCGGTTTCAGCGCGGTAGCCCCATCCATCGAGGATTGTGAGTACGAGAGGGTGCTTGGGCACGAAGAGAATACCTCAGTTCCGATCGAAGTGTTCTCTTCAAGGATAAATGGTGGAGCGGCCGAGCCTCTTTTGCGCGCGCACCAGTTCGCCTATACCTTCAGTGGGGCGTCATCTGGAGCGAAGCGAAAGATCTGCGGGGCGTCTTGTGAAGTTTTCCCCTTCGACTATTGGGTTGGTTCACCATGGCGGTGTAAATAAATGTTATTTCTTTACACTGCCTAAGCTGCGAGAGAAGCGATCAGGACGGCGAACCGGAGGCTCTGCATGCGGTTAACGAGTCGTAGTGCTTGCTTGCCTTTGTCGCGGTTGCCGAAGTGTTTTGCGCCAAGGTCCTGATCGAGGGTGCCGTCTTTGAGCATGTGGCAGGCGGCGGTGAGGATGGAAGCGGCGACAGCGCCGATGGCCTTTTGGGGGCCGCGTCGGGAGCGGATGCGCAAGTACTGTGCCTGGAGGTACGTTCCCTTGCTACGCGAGGCCGCGCAGGCGCATTGGATGAGTGTGGCTTTGAGCCGGGGGCACCCTTCTTCATGCGGTTGGAGCGGCGCTTGCCAGCGCTTTCGTCGTTTCGCGGGCAGAGGCCGGCCCAGGAAGTCCGATGACCTTCGGTCTTGAAGCGGCTCATGTCGATGTCGATCTCCGACACCATCATTTCCGCCTCCAGGCTGCTGATGCCGGGGATGGTGGTCAACATTTCGATGGCTACGCGAAAGGGTTCAATGTTAGCAATGTTAGCGCCCACCTCCTTATCGATCGAGGCGATGGCCGCATCCACGCATCGAGATGGTTCATGTGAGGCCGCAGCATAAAGCGATGATGGGCCTTCAGCCGCCCGCGCAACGCCGCCCCCAGTTCCTCCTTGCTTGGTGGCATGGATACGCCCGCGGGGCAGTGCGGCCAGAGCCTGGGGATCGGTCTGGCCGGCGATCAAGGCCTCGATCATGCGGCGGCCGGAGAGGCCGACGATATCGGTGATGACCGAATCGAGCTTGATGTCGGCGTTCTCCAGCTTCTTCTGGATGCGTTGCGTATGAGTGCTGCGCTCGCGCGAACTGCTTGCGGGTGCGCAGCAGATCGCGCATCTGCTGGGTCGGCTCGCCGGGTACAAAGCTGGCCCGGATCAGACCATGCGCCATCAGGTCGGCCAGCCACATGGCATCGTTCACATCGGTCTTGCGGCCCGGCACGTTTTTGACGTGCGCGGCGTTGGCCAGTGTCAACTCGAACTCACCGTCGGAAAGAATGTGCCAGACCGGCTTCCAGTAGACGCCGGCGGCCTCCATGGCGATGTGCGTACAACCCTGCGCGGAGAGCCAGTCCGACAGGGCCATCAGTTCCTGAGTTGTGGCCGGGAAGGTCTTGACACGGGTCGTTACCTTGCCGTCGGCCATGTGAAGAACGCAGGCCACCACCAGTTTCTTATGCACGTCCAGACCGGCACAATGCGGGTGCAACAGTTCCTTCGCTGCGCCTTATGCGCCGTTGGCGTAGAACCCCTATCTGTGAAATCCAGGAAGCATGCTCCGGGACTGGAAACAGCCCGTGGCGATAATCCGGAATGCTCAAGAATCCGGAGTGCTCAAGGGTTCCGGGTCCGACTAAAATACGGGCTCATGCGCACCAAGGGTCGAACAACCTCTGTGCCGATGGCGCAAAATCAATCTACACCACCGCCGCCTGTTTGATTGCCCCCGGGCCGGTAGCGCCGGTTGGGGACTAGAATGTCCCCATGCGCATAGGGATCACCTGTTATCCCACCTATGGCGGCTCCGGGGTGGTGGCGACGGAACTCGGTATCGAGCTCGCTGCTCTCGGGCACGAGATTCATTTCATCTCCTATTCGCAGCCCTTCCGGCTCAGCGGGCGCGAGGGAGGCATCTTCTACCACGAGGTTCCGGTTTCCAATTATCCGCTGTTCGAATTCCCGCCCTACGACCTGGCGCTGGCCTCGCGCATGGCCGAAGTGGCCGAGCTCTACGAACTCGACCTGCTGCACGTTCACTACGCCATTCCCCACTCGGTCTCTGCGCTGCTGGCGCGCCAGATGCTGGCCGCACGAGGGCGGAAGCTTCCTTTCGTCACGACCTTGCACGGCACCGATATCACGCTTGTGGGCCTCGACCGCAGCTATCTGCCCATCACCCGCTACGCGATCCAGGAGAGCGACGGCGTCACCAGCATCTCCCGTTACCTGCGAGAGCAGACCATCACCCGGTTCGACGTCACACGCTCAATCGAGACCATTCCCAATTTCGTTAACTGCGATGTGTACGCGCCGATCAGCGAGGACAGGCGGCGGCAGGAATTGCGCAGGCGCTTTGCGGGCCCGGACGAAGCCATCCTGATGCACCTCTCGAACTTCCGCCCGGTCAAGTGCGTGGTGGATGCGGTGAAAATTTTCGCACGAGTCGCGCGCGAGCACCCTGCCCAGCTCGTTCTCATCGGCGATGGTCCCGACCGCTCAGCGGCGGAGTGGCTGGCGCACGACCTCGGCATCCATGGACATGTGCATTTCCTCGGCAAGCAGGATCGGGTGAACGAGCTGCTGCCGCTTGCGGACCTGTTGCTGATGCCGAGCGAGCTCGAGTCCTTCGGGCTGGTGGCGCTGGAGGCCATGGCCTGCAAGGTGCCGGCGATTGCCACCCGCGTGGGCGGTGTTCCCGAGCTGATCGACGACGGCGAGACCGGCCTGCTGTGTGCGGCCGGGGATGTTGAGGCCATGGCCCGCGCAGCACTCGATCTTCTCGCCGACCGCAAGCGCCTGGAAACCATGCGCGATGCGGCCCGCCAGACCGCGCGGAAGCGCTTTTGCGCAACCCTCGTGGTGCCGCAGTATGTGCGCTTCTACGAGCAGATCATGGCGTCCAGCGGGGCGGCAACCGCACATTCATAAGCAGCGGCGGCGGTTCACGCTAGTGTTCCGTCTCCGAAATGACTATACAGGTAGCGCCTGTTTGGCCTGCTGAATTTTGCGCAGGATGTCTTCG
>JAJZNH010000684.1 GCA_021811745.1 Acidobacteriota bacterium | reverse complement strand
TGGGAATCCTTCCGCGGCCGGGGCGCCTGGGTCAGCGCGGCGGGGTTCGTTGTTCCACTGGGATTCGGCATCATCGTCGGCCAGGCCTTCGCGCTGGATCCCATGCGCAATATTTTCGTCGGCCTGTGCGTCGCCATCACCGCTCTGCCGGTCAGCGTCCGCATCCTCATGGACCTGGGCAGGCTGCGTACCGACATCGGACAGAAGATTGTTTCCGCGGCGGTGGCAAACGACGTGCTTTCGCTGCTTGCTCTCGGCATCATCCTCAATTTCAAAGGGTCATCGGGCTCGGTTGCCAGCCTCCTGACCTCCGCGAGTCTCGCCCTTTGCAAGGCGCTGCTCTTTATGGCCGTCTTTGTAATCGCCGCGAAAATGATCCGGCGTTATCCTCCAACGCGGTTCTTTCGTTCCTCCGATGCGCTGGACAGGCTCTTTGCCAAACTCAAAGGCAAGGAATCCTCTTTCGCCATTGTGTTGGTGTTTGTGATTGCCTTCGCGAGTTTTTCCGAGTTCCTCGGGCTCGATTTCGTCGTCGGCGCGTTTTTCGGTTCCATGCTCTTGAGCCATCAGGTCCTCGGGCAGGCGAGCTTCCGCGATATCGAAAAGACCGCCTCCAATGTCACCATGGGTTTCCTGGGCCCGATCTTTTTCGCTTCCATTGGGCTTGAATTCAATGCCTCAAGCCTGCGCGACTGGAAGCTGGTTGCGGCCGTTCTGGTTGCCTCTTTTGCCGGGAAGATCCTGGGCGGCTACTGTGGCGGCAGGCTCGCGAGGCTCGGAAAAGAGGAGAGCTGGGCGCTTGGAATCGGCTTGAACGGCCGCGGAGTGATGGAACTGGTGATTGCCAACGTGGCTTTGGCCAACAAATTCATCGGCCAGCAGTTGTTCACCATTCTTGTTCTGATGGCCGTCACGACGACATTTATGACCCCATTTCTCTTAAAGAGCGCGTTCAACCGCTTGGGCTTAACCGATATGGAGACTGACGAGGAAGCGGCGCCCGTCGAGAGCTGACCCAGGTTCGTCACGAGATGGAGGCCAATCGCTCTTCGAGTATGTTTGCGGCTTACGGCAATTCCAGAATAGGCGTACCCCTTCGGGGATCTTGCGCCATCGCAGACCCCCTGGTGGTCGCGTCGACTTGAGGACATCGGCCCGAAGCTACAGTAACCCTGGAATCGCTGCCGGGCGGGCGTCTGGCGAAGCCGCATCGGCGCGGCCGCCTCGTTCTTCTTCAGAGTTCATCGGTACGAGGTGTCACGCGCTGTGGAATGTGCGATTTCCGCTGGCGTGAGAGGAAGATTAATGATGATCTGCGCTCCTCCGGCGGCGCGATTCGATGCGGTGATGCTGCCGCCGTGGGCGCGAATGACTGCATCGACAAATGCCAGACCGAGGCCGTGACCGTTTGAATCCTTGCCTTTTACGCGGCGTTCAAAGAGATGGCGGCTGACCTCAGGATCAAAGCCGGCTCCGTCGTCTTCCACAATGAGCAGCGCGGCATCATTCTCGGCGCGCAGTTGAATGCTTACCGTGCAGGCGGAAGGCAAGTGCTTGAGTTCGTTGTCGAAGAGATTGGCGATCATGCGATGGATCAAGCCCGCATCCGCGACGATCTTCAATGGCCCGCTGCTGTGTAGATGGATGCCCAGGCCCTTCTCTGTCATGGAAGGCTCGTACAGATCGATCATCACGCGGAGCAGTTCGTCGAGGTCGATCTCGCTTCGCGTCAGGCGCAGGGCGTCAGCCTTGGCCTCGGCGACGTCCAGCGATTTATTCAGGAAGTCGGTAAGACGATCCACCTCGTCGATGGCGGAGACGATGGGCTCAGCCTGCTCGCCTTCGGTGACGGCCGAAAGCGATGTTTCGAGCTTGCCTCGAATAGCCGTCAGCGGACTACGCAGATCATGAGCGAGTGCATCGGTAATGGTGTGCAACTGGTGCATGGAGTTCTCGATGCGGTCGAGCATGCGATTGAGCGTGAGGGCCAGATGGGCAATTTCGTCGTTGCGGTTGGTGGTAGGGACGCGCGTATTCAGATCGGAGTGGCCGATTCTCGAAGCGGCTTCGGTAATCTCGCGCACGTGGCTGAGCATGCGCCGGGTAGCGTAGAAGACAATGCCGAATCCCAGCAGCACCAGCAGAAGCCACAGCAGAAAGAAGCGCAGGCGAAGACGACCCAGTACGCGCAGTTCGTCCCGTTCCGAGAGGCCCAGGTAGACGTGCGTGCCGTTGGTGAGGCCGATGGCGGCCACGCGGAAGGGGATTGGGAATCCCGGAACATGCAAATCCGTGGGGCGGTCGGGAGCAATCCTGCTGGCCTCGATCGCCTTGAGGACAGCGGCGCCATTTCCCGCGCCAACCCACAACTTGAGTGCCCCGTCGCTGCCGGTCTGAAGAAAGAAGACTGAGTCGTTCAGAGAGCTTCCCGTCCTGGATCGGTTGGGCACTTCCTTGGTTGCCAGTTCCGCCACCTCTCCCACGACTCGTCCGTAGAGTGCGTTGTCAGGCGTACGCTCGGCCACGTCGCCCAACACTTCAATCTCGCCCGACAACCAGTCATCGCTGCGCCGCTGAATATCGCGGGCGACAAAACGGTGAAGGAAGACGAAGACGAACATGGTGCCGCAGGCAAAGGCGAGTGTTGCCCACAAGGAGATGCGCCACGCAGCACTGCGCATGCGCGGATTACCGGTCCTTGAGAACATAACCCACACCTCGCATGGTTCGAATCAGCGGCTGCTGCCCAACGCCGTCAACCTTGCCGCGGAGCCGGTAAATATGCACGTCCACCACGTTGGTGTCGGGCTGAATGCGCATGCCCCAGACCTGCTCCAGGATCGTGGAACGCGTGCCAACCCGCCCTCCATTCCGGCACAGGTGCTCCAGAAGTACAAACTCCTGGGGAGTCAGTTGTAGCAGCTTTCCACTGCGCGATGCCTGCCGCCGCAGGAGATCGAGTTCGAGATCCTGAACCTTGAGGCGGACTGGTTCGCCCACTGCCGGGCTGTTGCGCTTGAGCAGGTTGCGGAGCCGGGCCAGCAACTCGGCAAGCGCGAAGGGCTTGGTCAGGTAGTCGTCGCCGCCCTGCTCCAGTCCCCGCACCCGGTCGTCAACCGATCTGCGCGCGGAAAGGATCAGTACCGGCGCACGCACGCCGAGTCGGCGCAGGCGCAGGATCAGGCTGATGCCATCCTGGTCCGGCAATCCGAGATCGACGATGAGGATGTCGAAGTTCCCGTCGACGGCAAGACGTTCGGCAGTCTTGCCATCCGGAGCAGTTTCCACCTGATATCCCGCTTCTTCAAGCGAACTCCGCAGGAAGCTTTGGATATCCATCTCGTCTTCTACTAGAAGAAGGCGCATGAGGGGATATTAGTTCATTGCCCTTCCTTCGCTATAGAGCAGACATGGCCCTGATTGCCCGCCCGGGCCGAAACGTCCGCCAATTTGCCCGCCAGGCCACTCCGTGGGTCCGAGGCGAGCCTGCCTGCATCCCATATCGCCTTTGGGCACGTCACGAACGAATCTTGTCTTGTAAATAGGTTGATCCAATAACCGATTTTATATGAACAAGATGTAGTGTTTGGGACTCGATTGGCCACAGCGGCGTTCGGTGACGCCGGTCACAGTCTGTCCTCAGTCTGCCCAGACATGATTCTTGATAAGCGGGTGGTGGCTACACGCCCTTGGGTGCGAGGCGTGCCTTGCTCCTGGAAAGAGAGCTCGAAGGGCAAGCTCCGCGGCCGACTCCTGCTGCAAGCGTCAGAGCGCAATCGGACGGAAGAAGGCGGATTGTCCTGGCGGTATTTCCGGTCGCGCTGTCCAGACAGATTGCGGGCGAGTGGAGGATGTTCGTGGCCCAATCCAGATTGCCGCTGTTCCGCAGGATCTCGCAGATCTTTTTTCTGCTCCTGTTTGTTGCGCTGCTGGTCTTCACCTCTCTGCGGCCAACGCCCGGCGCCACCAGCGACATTCACCTGCGCGCGCCGGTGAGGCTGTTCTTTGAGTGGGACCCGCTGGTTGCGGTGGCCAATGCGCTGGCCACGCACGCTCTCTATCGCGGCCTCCTCTGGAGCCTGGTGATTCTGCTGCCCACGCTCTTTCTGGGGCGCTTTTTTTGCGGATGGGTTTGCCCCATGGGCACGCTGCAGCACTTCGTCGGCAACATGCCTTCCGAATCCAAGCGCGGTAAGCATCGCATTGAGTCCAACCGTTACAAGCGCTGGCAAACGATCAAATATGTAGTGCTGATCGCGGGTCTGCTGGCCGCGTTTTTCGGTTCGATGGCAATTGGCTGGCTCGATCCGTTCAGCCTGCTGGTGCGTTCGATTGGCCTGTCTCTGCTGCCGGCGGTGAACTACGCTGTCCGCGCCGTGCTGGCGCCGCTGGAGCACAGCCATTTTGCCCTCATCCGCGCCACG
>JAJZNH010000133.1 GCA_021811745.1 Acidobacteriota bacterium | reverse complement strand
CGACTACAACCGCTGCATCTTCTGCGGCTACTGCGTAGAGGCCTGCCCCACCGACGCCATCACCCACGGCCACGGTTTTGAGTTGGCCACGCTGAACGCCACCAACCTGGTGATGCGCAAGGAAGACATGCTGGTGCCCGCTGAGGCGCTGACAGCTACAAAGTAAGGAATTCTAAAGCACGTTGGCTGCCACCCCCCGCCCGCGCAGCTCCGCGAGCACGCGCTCCACCTTCCAGTCCAGCGCGCGCGTTCCATCCACAACCAGATCGGCGTGAGTGGCCGAGGGCCGCACGTAGGCCTCGCTCGCGGGCCTCACCGTGGCCTCATACTGTCTCCGCACCGACTCCGGTGTGCGTCCGCGCTGCTCGATGTCGCGCTTGAGGCGGCGCTCGAAGCAGACTTCATCTGGCGCGTCAATGTAGATACGCAGGTGATAGAGCGGCAGCAGCGCCGGGTAGTAGAGAGCAAAGAGCCCCTCCACAAGCAGGAAGGCGCCGGCACACATCGTTTCCGTGCGGCCCGGCACGCGCGTGTGCGTCGAAAAATCGTAGAGCGGCCGCTCGATGGCTTCACCGCGGGCAAGCGCCGCGACCTGCGCCGCCAGCAGCGGGACCTCGATCATCTCCGGATCGTCGAAGTTCTGCTGCATGCGCTCACCCGGAGGCAGGTGCGCGAGGTCGCGATAGTAGTGGTCCAGCGGGAAATGCGTGCCGCCAAGCTCACGCGCCAACTCGATCGCCAGAGTTGTCTTGCCTGAGCCGGAACAGCCGGAAATCCCCACAACCACGGGCCGGCCATGCGAATCCCGCACCCTGCCGCTGACGGCTTTACTCATGGCTGCGCGTCCGCGCGCGCAGCCAGCTTGGGCGCCAGGCGCTTGAGCAGTGCGGCCAGGCGCACTTCCACGACCTGCCCGACCGCATCGACGTCCTCATGGCTCAGCGGCGTTGGGTTCAGGCCGGCGGCCATGTTGGTGACGCAGGAGATGCCCAGCACCTCCAGCCCCATATGCCGCGCCACAATCGTTTCGGGCACCGTAGACATGCCCACCAGCGTGGCGCCCAGCGCGCGGAAGGCGCGAATCTCGGCGGGCGTCTCGAAGTTGGGTCCCGTTGTGGCCACATACACGCCCTCTTCCAGCGGGAAGCCTTCCTCGACCGCGGCTTCCTTCGCCAATGCGCGCAGATCCTTCGAGTACGCTTCAGTCATGTCGAAGAAGCGCCGTCCACCGCCGGGCCGGAAGCCGAAACGAGGCTCGTTTGCACCGGTCAGCGGATTCCAGCCCATCTGGTTGATGTGGTCTGCCAGAGCCACGAGCTGGCCCACACGGCAATCTTCCGTGATTGCTCCCGCCGCGTTGGTCAGCACAACGGCGCGAAGGCCGAGCGCGCCCAGCACGCGCATCGGAAAGGTAACCTGCTGCGGCGTGTAGCCTTCATAGAAGTGCACGCGCCCCTGCATCATGACCACCGGCACGCCGTTGAGCCGTCCCGCGATGATACGGCCCTTGTGGCCCGCGACGGTGGATCGTGGAAAGTAGGGCGTCTCAGTATACGGCACCATGACCTGATCGGTCACAGCATCGACCGTCGCGCCCAGCCCGGAACCGAGAACGATGCCGATGCGGGCGTGGAAAGAACTCGAGATCGCCTTCAGGAAGGCGGCGGCTTCAACCACTTGCTCGTAGTAGGTCATTGCAAGTTCCTGCGATGTACTCAGCACATTCTACAGGCAAAAAAAGTTTTTGGCGGAGGTTACTGAAGCTCGGAGGGATCCGGGGAATTCGCCGTATTCAGATCCACAAAGGAGTTGTCGCCGTGCGCCAGCCCCGGAGCGTAGCAGTTGCCGTCCGGGGCATGGTTACGTGGGCAGCCCGCGCTGAACTGTGGCCGCCGTGGCGAGACCGCATATTGCCACACCTCTGTATGGGAGCGCAGCGCCGGAGGAAACGCCGCCGCCATCGACGGAGTGGCCAGCGTGCAACCCGGAGAAGGCGGGCATTGGTCGTTGACGATCCAGAGCACGATCGGGGGCGCTGCCCTCTTATCTTTGGGCAGGCGACGTGCTTGCGCGTTCTCGCGCTCCACGATGTCCCTGGCCGTGCTGATTGTGCTGCCGCTATCGGGAACCTCGATACCGGAACAATAGACGCCGGCCCGCGCGCCGCCCTTGCGTGCCGCGTCTGCCCAGGCAAACACGTAATCAGCCTGTTCCTGGAGCAGCCTTCCGCCTTCTTCCTGGTCCAGAAAGATGAGCACATTGCGAGCAAAGCCCTCACGCGCCGCGGCAGCCACGGCGGCCTTTCCATCCTGCGTGCCAAGCGCCGTTGCGCTTGTGCCCTTCGCTTGCGCGGTTTTCAGCTCGGCATCTGTACGGCCATTGAAAAGAACCAGAAAGCCGAAGCCATCGTGCTTGAGCAGGGCTCGCTTACCCATCCAGGTGTTGCTCTGCGCCCCGGGCGGAGTATTGAGCCAGTAGCCGGTATAGCTGAAGCTCTTGCGCAG
The DNA here is from genome assembly GCA_021811745.1 of Acidobacteriota bacterium. Next base: position 1,933 of record JAJZNH010000133.1, on the reverse strand, counting down.
CGCAGGCAGAGCCGCGTCGCCGGGATAGATGTTGCGGTCAAAGCCGCGGTAAGCGTGCTGTGCTCCCGCGGAGCATGCGAATGTCAGCAGCAGGACGGCCGCGAAATGGGTTGTCCACTTTTGCATCATATGGCGCATTCCTCCGCCGGAACGAAATACTTGCTCTTCGCTTAGATGTTCGTTGATTGCGTTTGGATCATCATCTATGCCGGGTATGGTCCCATTTCATTCTTCTGCGATGAGGTGGGGCGCCCGGATTTTAAAAATATTCAACGACCTCTCAATGTGTCTCCATGCGTCCGATCTTCTGTATCCTCTTCTAACCCAAAAACATTCCGGCAATTGCCGCGGAGATCAGATTTGCCATGGTGCCAGCCAGCATGGCGCGCACGCCCAGCCGCGCCAGATCGTTGCGCCGCTCGGGAACCAATGCGCCGATGCCGCCGATCTGCACGCCAATCGATCCAAGATTGGCAAAGCCGCACAGCGCAAAGGTGGCGATGGTGAATGAGCGCGGCTCCAGCATGGCCTTTTGCGCGCCCAGCCCTATATAGGCAATCACCTCATTCAGCGCCATGCGCGTGCCCAGCAGGTTGCCGATGGCCGCGCAGTCGCGCCAGGGAACGCCGATGAGCCACGCCACCGGCGCGCCGACAAACCCTAGAATCTGGCTCAGCGTGCTCGGGAACCAATGCAAGTGAGGCAGCCCGTGAGCCCAGCCCAGCACGCCGTCAAGCAGCGCCACCAGGGCCAGGAAGCTGATCAGCATGATGGCCACATTCAGCGCCAGCTTGCCGCCGTCGATGGTGCCACGTGTGATGGCCCCGACAAGATTTTCCTCCTTGTGCATTTCGTCGATCGGGATCACTACACGGCCCTCGGTGGCGGGCATCTCCGTTTCAGGCACCAGCATCTTGGCCACCAGGATCGTTCCCGGCGCGGTCATGATGACGGCCGCCAGCAGATGCCGCGGTTCGACGCCCTGCGCAATGTACATCGCCATAATGCCGCCTGAAACATGCGCCATGCCGCTGGTCATGATCGTCATCAGCTCGCTATTGGTGGCCTTGGCGAGAAACGGCCGGATCGTCAGCGGAGCTTCCGTCTGCCCAACAAAGATGCTGGCGGCCACGTTGATGCTCTCCGCGCCCGAAATGCGCATCGTCTTCTGCATCACCCAGGCCATGCCGCGCACCACGACCTGCATCACCCCGGCGTGGTAGAGCACCGCAAAGAAGGCTGAGACAAAGATGATGACGGGAAGAACCTGGAAGGCAAAGATGGAGCCAAGCGAGCCGTTGGGGAGTCCGAGAGAGCCAAAGACGATCTGTGTGCCGGCGTAGGTCGAAGCCAGCACATTTCTCACCACATCGCCAGCCCACGCCATGGTGCGCTCTCCGTAGGTGACGCGCAGCACCAGAAAGGCGAAGACAAATTGCAGGCTCAGTCCCCAGGCGACAGTCCGCCAGCGGATGCGTCTGCGGTCGGTGGAAAAGAGCCATGCGGCCACAAGGACGGCCAGAATTCCCAACACTCCGGTGAAGCGCCCCAATGATCTCCCTCCCTCGCAAGATGGCGGTCAGCCAGCCGCGAACAGCGACCAGACCTGCCTCCCGCCGCAAACCCGCTTGCCCCAGCTCCGATGAACGGCGACAGATCGCTGAAAAATCAGACCACTGACCGCTGTTTTTCTACCTTACCGCATCGCGTGGTAACTTCTTCGCATTTTTGCGTGGGAAGGCTCGACGGGGAATGACGCAGCCAATGGGACGATCCAACTGAATTGACCGTGGCAGTTCTTTGTGGGAGAATCCGAAGCCGCGGCACATCGACCATGCAGCCGGCGCTGAAATACATTGCGCATCCTCGCGAATCGATATCCAATGGAGGGAGCCAGGCCAGTCGGAAATGAGTGAATTCAAAGCAATCCCTA
>JAJZNH010000037.1 GCA_021811745.1 Acidobacteriota bacterium | reverse complement strand
TGGGCGCCCCACAGCGAGGGCTTCAGCCACCGAGATTCCGAAATTCTCCTGGTGCGATGGCAAAATGAACGCATCGCAGGCGCGCAGCGCGCCCCACTTGATGTCATCGCGGATCAGCCCGGGCCAGTGCACTCGGTCGTCTATCCTCAGCATTTTGGCCCGCCTCATGAGCGACGTCTGCATTCCCACTTGGTCAGGACCAGCGATCACCAGATCGATCTCGGGAGCAGTGGTCGCGAGTTGCGCAAATGCTTCCAGGAGCAGGTCGCAGCCCTTCTTCTGGTGAATGCGCCCCATAAAGAGCAAATACCTGCGTTTATCGAGTCTCGGCAATTGCCGACGGAATTCCTCGACCTGACGGGTGGGATCGCTTCCCGCACCCTCGGGATCGGCGGTCCCATACGGGACAACTGCTCCGTTCCACCGGCTCGGCCAAAAGCTCGATTGGGCCAGTTCCTGTTCGGTCTTGCTGGTAAAGAAGACCACCCTCGCATCGCGGAGCACCGCATGTTGAACCGGCCAGTAGGCCAGCTTCTTCACGTGCTTCAACGGGTATTCCCGGTTGAACCAAGGATCCAGCGCGCCGTGAACAAACACCCCGTAAGGTCTTCCCGCCCGGCGGGCAGCGGCGCGAACTGCGACTCCCGGAAACGTCCAGATCCCGTTCAGGATCAGGACATCGAAACGGATTACATTCTCGCGAAGCCAGTGCCATAGACGCGGCGAGAGCGCATACCGGCCCAAAAACTTCTGATGCAAAGCATGGACCGGGCAGGGAATGCCGTGCAGAAAGGGATCGCCCGGCGCGTCCAGACAGGCGACTTCCACCTCCGCGCCGGCTCCGCCATAGGCATGGACTAGCTGACGCACTGCTTCAGGCGGCCCTCCGTCGGCTGGCGATAAGCTACCGATGACATGCAGTATACGCATAAAGAGAAATACATCTGCTGGCGGATCTTCGGGAAACTGCTCGTCATACCTCCCGCGGCCGTCTGCGCTCAGCGTATAGGCGCTTCCGCGATCTGCGCTACGATCCCAAAGACGGTCGGCTCCGGCCTCAACATGTCCAGCCAAAACTTGGTGTAGACGCGAATGGCTTCTCTGCTATCCGAATAGGGTGGAGGAACTCCGGCAAATAGCTTGGAGAACTCAGGATGCACCATGACCATTGAGGCCAGCGCTGCCGTGAGCAACGATGGATTAACATTGCGGCACTTTCCGCGTGCAATGTTACTTGCAAGGTAACAATTGATAGCTGAAAAGATTGGGGAAAGGTATTCGTAGCATACGGCTTGGGCCCTCCATGGGAGCTCGATAAATGCGATCGCAATCAGGCGCAACAAAACTGGACTAAGAACTGAAGTGTCGGCCAGCAATGCAAGGATCTGCGGCAGGACGATTTCCGGGTTAGCGGCATCGGCAAGATCTGACAGCAGATCACGGCGCAGTTCCAATGCACTGAGCTGCGAACGGAGAGCGGCCCAGAACAGGTCTTCTTTGTGTTCAAAGTATCTGAAGAGCGTGTTCTCAGAAATATCGGCAAGGCGGGCTATCTCGCGGGTGCTGGTGCCATGGTATCCCTGACGTGCGAATAACTGAGCCGCAGCATGCACAATCTTGCGGGTTTGTTCGGTCCTCTTAGATATGTTCGTCAAAGTTTATCCCCCAAACCTAGCGTCCGCATTCGGTTCAGGCAAGGACAATGCATTCCGATTGCGCTCTTGCCCGAACTTGCAAGACGAAAGTTCGTCCAATATCGGGAATTCCCATCCGCCACCACGTAACAGTTCCATTGCAGCGCGCTGTTCGAAATAGCATTTTTTCCAGCAGTTCGCTTCTTGATAACTAGGACAGCGGCTTCTCGAAATAGGCCGTCCGTGCTCTTGGGATGAAGCAAGGGAGCATAGAGAAGAGCCCGACTTGGTAAATACGAATTGATCAGCCTATTCCAAGTTAGCGATACCAATCTCGGAGGCGGCATGTCTGCTGGTGGGATCCATAGATGGCGAGTAAGCAGCTATGGCTGCGAATCCTCTTCACAACCACCCGGGGCAGGTCTTGTTATGACGCAACTCAGGCTCCGCACTCTTTCACCGAGGAGCAATTGCAGTAAGTCTCAATCTCGCCTGCGCAAAGAATCAGGGTAAAGGAGCTTGAACACCGCGCATGCAACCGGCGGAGGCTCCACGCCATTGCCCGCAATGCAAAGAACACCTGTAAAGCAAATACCTGCGTCAGTTCATGACGCCGAACCGGGCAAATAAATGCATGGAAAGAACAGCAACTGCAGGCGACGCGCCAGCTGTTTCCCCAAGCCCGAACTCGCTCGCGGCGGAAAGGATAGAAATTCGATTGCGCGTCGAACTGAGTCTGCTAACACTACCATGACCATCCTGGCAGTGTTGACAGGGCCCAGTACCGCATGTGAGCGACTTGGCAATTGGGGTTCGTCCTTTTGCGCGTCTTTTTGCTTCTGCGGCTCCCAAGGGAGATCCAGCTTACGAAACCACCTGGACGTGGCACCAGATGCTTAGCATCTGACTTCTCATTTCGAGGAGTTGTAGGCATTACATACCGTTGCTTGCTCAGCGGCCCAGCAACCGCCCCCCAGATCGCTGAGGGGGTTGACCTGAACTGGATGTATGGGAAGTTGCCATGGAGGCCTTATCGCACCTATGAGCAACAGATAAGCGCCTAGCCGATTGTCCGCGGCTATCTACCCAAACAGCGGAATCTGCGCATGGCTACGCCTGTCTGACTTAGCAGCGCCTTTCCCTTGTTAAGCCTCTCAAACGAATTCTTTACGGCTTCGGAACAAAAAGCCTGAATCCGAATCGTGGCTAGGCAGTTACCCTGCATGTCCTGACGGGGCAACTTCGGGCCGCACTGCCATCCGACTCCCGAGCAGCAAGGCTCAAGTCAGGGTTTGGAAGGAGCCATCAGGTTACCAGAATTGTAGGAATAGTGTATGCGATCACTTCGATTTTGTAAAGGGCGATCTTGACATCTAACAAGGCCATCCTTTTTGCAGAACCCGCAGAAATGGTACTAGAGTACTCACTTCGATGCCTCTTATGAGCTGAATCACGTTGGACCGGAAAATGTAAGCCAACACCACCATCTTTCTCGTACAATTTCCCAATCTCCAAAACGGCGCTTCAGACTGGCGCAAAACTGACAAGAGTTGCAAATGGGCACTTGATCGATGGCTGGTCTCCAGCGTTCTCCCCATCGCCTTGTCCTTCCATGAGTCCCACAGTCCGGCAAGCGCGAAGATGGCGTCGTCCTTGAAAGCGATGGCGTACGGCTGCTCATTCATGGCATCCAGCTTCTGCCATTGATAAAGCAGGTCGGCGGGTATCGGACAGCGGCGTTTCCATGGCTCCCCGCAGGTAGGGCTTGTCGCAGCCGTCTCCGCCTTCCCGTTGATTGTGTTGAAGGCTGCGGTGCCATCCTTGGACCCGAACGGAACCAGACCCCATCGCATGATGGCAAGCTCCCGCTGGCCCGTGTCGCGATTGAGGCGAACGACGGGTCGGAACGAAGGCGGGCACACATTGAAGGACGGCGCGAAGTAGCTCTCGTCAATGTCGAAGACATTGGCATCGTGCTTCTGCATCCATTCCGCTGTTTGTCGGCTTGGCGGCCGTAGCGTCCGCACATCTTGCTTACCCCACTTTTTCTGAAACTGCCAGTCGATCGCACAACCCTGTCACACTCACAGCCTGCATGATGTTGTAGCAGGTGCGATCGGAGAGATCCTTAGGGTGCTTGCGAAGGAAGCGACGAAAGGCTTTGACGAACTCCGCGTTCACTTCGTCCAGGCAGGCCTCCGGCCGGAACTCGATCAAAAAGCCAAGGCGGTACTCGTAAGCCTCCGGGGTCCTCACGGCAAGGCCGTAACCCGATTTTCCTTGGCGGTCAGCGCAGTCCTCCAGGTAATCCTTGACGGCGGAACTTACCCTTTTCCTCTGAGCTTGACCGTCGAGCGGAACGTCGCTATGTTTGACCTCGCCGCCGGCAGCGACGTAGGCAAGTTCGAGTCGCTTCCTCTCAAGCTTCTCGATCGCCTTCTTCGGGTCACTTCCGACCGAGCGCAGGCGCTTGCGCGATCCTACGTACCAGCTGAGGTAGTAGTCTCCCAGAATGAGCTTTGAGAGGTCTTCAGAGACCTTCCGATAGCCCCACTTTTTCTTGATTTTCGTACGTTGATAGAGGACAACCGATCGATTGGCCTTCGGCGCTTTTGAGAATTGACCCAGGGCTGCTTTCCAAAACTGACCCGCCTGTCTCGAATCAAGTTTGCAACTGAGGTATATCGAAACGGCGCGCCAGCTCTTCCTGTCCATAACCAAGGCGCTCGTCCAACTCCACCAGCAACCAGCCTTCTTCCAGTGCCGTCTCCTGTGGACCGCTGCGCAGACTGCGATCCAAAAGCAGA
>JAJZNH010000147.1 GCA_021811745.1 Acidobacteriota bacterium | reverse complement strand
CACTTCAATGGGCAGGCAGCCTTCAAAGTAATCGAGCTTCTCCCACTCTTTGGATTCAGCCGGCTCGGCGGCGAGCAGTGCGTCGAGAAAGCGATCGTACTCCTCGCGGTTCATGGGGCAGTTGATGTAGTCGGCGGTGCCTTTGTCCCAGCGCGCGGCAAAGTAGACGCGGCTCATGTCGATGGAATCGGCCTCAACGATGGGCGAGATGGAATCGTAGAAGGCGAGATGGCTGGAGCCGGTGATACGCTGAATCTCCGCGCTGAGCGCATCGGAGGTGAGCGGGCCGGTTGCCACAATGGAGATTGTCGGCTCGGCCGAGGGCGGATCGAGGCAAGTAACCTCTTCTCGCAGGACGCGGATCAGGGGCTCGGCCGCGATGGCTTCGCCGATGCGGCGCGAGAACTCGACGCGATCGACGGCCAGCGCGTGGCCAGCCGGCACTGCCGTTTCATCCGCAAGACGCAAAAGCGCGGAGTGCCCGCGGCGCATCTCCTGCTTGAGGAGCCAGGGCGCGGTGTTGGGCGACTCGCTCTTGAGGGAGTTGGAGCAAACCAACTCGCCGAAATCAGTGGTCTGATGGGCAGGCGTGAGGCGCGGCTTGCCGTCAATGACAGCGCGCATCTCGTAGAGGTCCACCTGGCAGCCGAATCGGGCCGCGGTGAGCGCGGCCTCAGGGCCGGCTAGCCCTCCGCCAATGACACGGATCTTCACAGAGTCTCCTCGTTCTTTGTGAGGGCGGAGTGGGGTTTGTGGTTTCCCACCGTTTCATCGGAAGAACGGCGAGAAGATGGGGCACCCAAATGACCGGATGAATTCTTTATGCCTGCCAGGCGGAGAAGCGCTTCGCCACTGACGCGCACATTGCGCCACTCATCGAGGAACTCGGCGCCCATGGCTCGGTAAAAGTCAATGGCGGGCGTATTCCAGTCGAGAACTTCCCATTGCAGGCGCGGGCAACCTTCCGCCACGGCAATGGCGGCCACCTCTTTGAGCAGGGCCTTGCCGATGCCCAAACCGCGGAGTTCCGGCTCAACGAAAATGTCTTCGAGGTAGAGACCAGGCCGTCCCATCCAAGTGGAGTAGTTGAAGAAATAGAGGGCAAAGCCGGCTGGCCGGCCGTCGTGCTCGGCGATCAGGCAGCGATAGAACGGACTAGGACCGAAACCATCGCGCAGCAGGCCCGCCTCGGTGGCTGAGACGGCGTCCGGGGCGCGCTCGTAGGTGGCCAGGGCGCGAATAAACGCCAGAATCTGCGGGACATCGGCCGCGGTCGCCGTGCGGATGATGATTGCCATATCTTTATTTTAGAGTGTGATGCAGGCCACAATCCGGCGTCTTTGACGCGAATTACGATGGATTATCAATCAGGGTGGGCGGCCTTCCGGGAGGGATCAGAGGGGGCAATGCTGGAACCATCGGGCGGGTTTGTTCGTCCACTATGAAGTATGGGGCCGGTGCAAAGGTCGCGCTATCCCATTTAAGTTGACCATACGCCCCCTTGTATTGAGCAGTGGGTTGGATTTAACTTGGGTTCTGCTGAGGGATGCAGCCCGCCGGGCGGTCTTGCGCGGTGGCGGGCATAGCAGCAAAGATGCATCCCGGCCACAAAGGCCAAATGAATCTGGCGGTTGTTGCCTTCCATTGGATGTTGGTTTGCCGGGGCGAAGCCGCCGCAATTTTGCCGCCGGTGCGTGCAGCTACTTGCCGGCGATTAATTTTTTCGAGCCCGCGGGCAGCCACGTTCGCGTCGCTCCCAAGGAGAAGAACATGAAACGTAGCCTTTTACTTTGGACGGGCCTGTTGGCATTCGCCCTCGCGCCCGTATTTGCGCAAGCACCCGCGCCCGCACCCGCGCCCACGGCCGCAGCCGGGACCACGGGCAAGATTCACGGCCATGTGACCAACCCTACCGGCGAGCCACAGGGCGCCGGCAGCGTGAGCCTTTCCACTGACGGTGGCAACACTCTGAAGTACACCTTCCCTGTGAGCGCGAACGGTGATTACGCGGGTGAGGCTCCTGCCGGCACGTACATGGTGATCTATCGCGCTCCTGATACACCGGCGGGCAAGATGGTTGACTATTTGAAGGCCGTGAAGGTTGTCCCGGGCCAGGATGTGCTGGCGGACATCGATATGTCGCGCCAGGAATACATTGACAAGATGCCGCCGGAGCAGAAGAAACAGCTTGAGGACTTGAAGAAGGCCAACTCTGAAGCCATAAAGGCGAATAAGGTCATCAATCAGCTCAATGCCGACCTCAGAGTGGTCAATGAGGACATCAATCAGGCAGGGACCGCCCGCGCGCAGGCGGTTCAGCAACTGGGCGCCAATGCGTCTCCTGCAGATATCGCCACCAAGACAACTCAGATCCAGACGGCAAAATACAGCGAGATCGAAACCTTGATGACCAAGGACACCGCGCTCAAGCCCGACGAGCCGATCCTCTGGACTCAACTGGCTTACGCGCAATCGTCCCTCAAGAAGTACGATCAGGCGGAAACGACATACAAGAAGGCCCTCGACCTCGAGAACGCGGCCAAGAAGCCGAATCCTGAGATTCTCGGCAAGATCCACTCCGGCCTCGGCGAGGTCTATGCGCGCACCGGAAAGGTTCAGCAGGCAAATGCCGAGTTTGACGCCGCCGCCAAGGCCGATCCGACGCGGGCAGCGCTTTATCTGCGCAACGAGGCGGTGATCTTCTTCCAGGAGAAGAACGGGCCGGCCCAGGTTGCCGCCGCCAATGAGGCCATCCAGACGACTCCAAACGACGCGATCCTTTACTACATCAAGGGGCAGGGGCTGGTCCAGAATGCGACCATCGATCCGAAGACCCAGAGGATCGTTCTGCCTCCTGATTGCGCGGCGGCCTATCAGAAGTATCTGGAACTGTCTCCTGACGGCCCCTATGCCGGCGAGGTGAAGGGCATCCTGTCGCAGGCGGGAGAGAAGATCAGCTCTTCGTACAAGGCGGGTAAAAAGAAGAGGTAGTTGCCGCCTTTTCCCTTCCTGCATCCTGACAAGCAATGGGCATCTGCTACGGCAGATGCTCATTGTGTTTCTGGGTTCTTCTGCTGCGCCGCGCTCTCTCTATCTTCATGCGTTCTCAGTACCGGAACTCCGCGGCAACCCTCTACAATCCATTGCATGAGTGCCGGTGTGATGAGCTACGACGAAGCTGCCGCGCTGATGGCTTCTTATGCAGCACAACAGGGTTGGGTACAGCCTGCGGTGGAGCGTGTAGAACTGAGCCAGGCACAGGGCAGGGTGCTTGCCCAGCCGCTCTTCGCCGACTGCGATCAGCCACCGTTTGCGCGGTCTACCCGGGACGGCTATGCCTGCCGGGCTGAGGAGATGGCAAGACACGAGCCACTCGCTGTCGCCGGGGCCAGCCGCGCGGGAGATCCTCCGGCGGGTCCGCTGCCGCCGGGCGCGGTGTGGGAGATCATGACCGGGGCGCCGGTTCCTGCCGGCGCAGACGCCGTGGTAATGCTGGAGCATGTCGAAGCCGCTGGGGGACAGGTGCGGCTGTTGCCGCCGCGGAGCGTCGCCAAGGGCGAAAACATTGTGGCTCAAGGAGCGCAGGCACACGCGGGCGATCGCCTGCTGGCCGCCGGAACAACGATCACAGCCGCGCAGATCGCCCTCGCAGCGGGCTGCGGATATGCCGCGCTTGAAGTCTATGCCCGGCCGCGGGTAGCCATTCTTGCCACTGGCGATGAGCTTGTTCCGGTTGAGTCCACGCCCGGCCCGGGCCAGATCCGCAACTCGAATGCGCCGATGCTGGCGGCGATGGTGGCGGCGGCGGGCGGCGAGCCGTGGGTGTTGCCAGCGGCTGCCGACAGCGCCCGGGCGCTCGATGAGGCGCTGGCGCAGGCCGCGGAGGCTGATCTGCTGCTGATCAGCGGGGGTGTGTCGGCGGGCAAGTTCGATCTTGTTGAGCCGGCGCTGGCGCGTGCCGGGGCGCGCTTCCACTTCACCGGGGTGCGCATGCAGCCGGGCAAGCCGCTGGTCTTCGGCGAACTTCCGCAACGGAACAAAGCGGGTTCGTCCGCAAACGGCTCCGGGCGGCCGCTCCCATTTTTCGGTCTTCCCGGCAACCCGGTTTCGTCGGCGGTCACGTTTCTGCTCTTCGCTGCGCCAGTGCTGACGGCGCTGGGGGGCGGCATTTCGTTCGGCCCGCGCTTTGCGCTGGCGCATCTGGCGCCGATGACGGCGGGAAATCACGCCAAGGCCGGCCTGACCCGCTTTTTGCCCGCCTCCTGCAGCTTTGCGGCGTTGCCCGGGCAGCGGCCTCAGGTGACGCCGATTCCGTGGCACGGCAGCGGCGACCTGATCGCGCTGGCGCGCGCGAATTGCTTTCTGGTTGTGCCAGAGGACGCCGGTCACTTTCAGTCAGGTGGAATGACCAGTAGCTTTCGATTCTTGGGAGGCGCGTACCAGA
>JAJZNH010000320.1:1939-4453 GCA_021811745.1 Acidobacteriota bacterium | reverse complement strand
GGTTTCGGCAAGGTCCTGCCCCAGAACGATCGGAGGCAGCTCCGACCCCGCGGCTGGAACTGGTCCTGACTGAGGTTCCAGTGCGCGCACCGAGCCCGGAGTGGCTGCGGATAACAGCTTGCTTACGGTCTTTTCGTAGTTGGGCAGGATGCCTTCGATCAGCGCTCCTCCGTCGCGCGCGCCGCGCGCAACCAGCACCTGCTCGTACAGGCCCGGCGACGCGGCCACGACGTGAGGCAGGTGGCGCAGCCGTTCGAGCAGCGGCCGCCAGTTGCGGATGCCGTCAGCCTTCACGCGCATCAGCTCAATATGCGCGCTCGAATCCACGAGCTTGTCCTGCAGATCGCGCTTCATGCCGTTGGTGATGGCCAGCGCGATAATCAGCGCAGCCACGCCCGCGGTGACCCCAGTGACGGAAATGGCGGTTACGACGCCCACGACGGCCTGACGCCGTTTGGCCTTCAAATACCGCGCCGCCACATAGAGTTCGAACCGCATACGACCTACTTTGCCGTCGTGTTGAAAACCGTCTTGGCCAGGCCCACGTTGTCATACCTGTCATAGACGCGAACCGTGATGAGTTGCTCGCCCGGCTTGGAGCTGAGCCCGGTCGCGGGCAGCAGCGCACTGTAGTGCTCTGTCTGCGAATCGGAAAAACCGCCCACGGGAGCGATGAATTGCCACGTGCCGAGATCCAGCGAGTACTCTGCGCGCGAGATCGGTGAAGTGGCGTCCTGGGCATCGAAGGTCAGCCGCACCTGCCGGGGACAGGGAGCGTGGTCGCATGGCACGGACTCCAGCACCGCCTTCAGTCCGGAGATCAAGGGCGGCGTGGTATCGATCACAAAACGGCTGCTGACTTTGGAGCCGGTAAGCGCATCGCCAGGCGTGTGCGAGGGTGCATCGGAGGCCACGACCTTGATCTGGTAACCGCCGTCTGGAACCATGGTTGCGTCAAAGCTATACGCCTTATTGTTAATCCTGTCCTTTAAGAGACGCCACACGGTCTCGCCATCGCCGCGCAGGTAAAGAGAGTAGATCAGTTTGTCCCCATTGTCATCGTGAGCAGCCCATCGGACGGTGACGGCGGTTCGATCCTTCGTTGCGGTCAAGGGAGAAGAGCTATCATCGTCCGTTGATGCGCTCTGGCCGGACGAGTCAAATGAGATGTTGACGGTTTGTGGAGCGCTGGATTGAACTTGCGGACTGATTCGGGCGCCGGGCACAACCACGATGGCATCCACCACGGGCACCGCATTTACCGGCAGGTAGTTGACGCCTACGCTGCCGACGACCCCGCCGGGCTGTAATACCGCCTTCCACTGCAGAAAGCGGCCGGGAGGCGACACCACTGAGCCGTCTTTCAGCGCTTGCCAGTCACTCCAGCCGCGCACGGGCTGCTCCACGTTACCGGTACGCGTCCAGAGCTGATAAGCCGAAGAGCCGGGTTCAACTTCAACCCGTCCGAAGCGGGACAGCGAACCGGCATCCAGCACATCGCTGGCATACTCATGTTTTTCGGCAGCCTCGCCGAAGCGGTAGAGCTTGCCGGTGTTGCCGGTGCCAATGAAAATGCCTTGCGAGCCTGGCATGGCGGCCATGCTCAGGCCCTGCTGTGCTTGCAGGTGACCTACATCGGCATAGCTTCCGTCTGGCTGAATGCGCAGGATGCGCCCGCGATTGCCGGTCAGCGCAAGCAGCCCGTCCGGACGGCTGACCAGAGCGTAGACGATCTCCTCCTTGCCGGCCCAGAGCTTGCGCGGCGCCTGTCCTTCGGAGAGAGCATAGATTTCGGTTCCCTCCGGTATGGAGGTGCTGGCATTCGCCGCCTGCAGTGACCCTGGCTGTACCACGGTAATGGTGACAGTACCTGTTCCCTGTACGGGTAGCGGTGGCAATGGATTATGTCCCTTGTCGCCCACACAAGCCGCATAAATGGTGCCATCTGCTCCCACAGCGACTGAAGTAACTTCGCGCTTGGGAGAGTCAAAGAGCACATAGCCCTTGCCCTGGGGGTTGATACGGTAAACCAGGCCCGAGCCGTCGGAACCGGCGATCAGGTTTCCTTTAGTGTCCCAGGCCAGGGTGCGGATGTGTGCTTCGTCGCTCTTGAAAAACACCTCTGGTTGGGCGCCGGGCTTCGATGGGTCGACGCGATAAACGGCCCCGGGATCGCCCGTGGCGATATAAAGCCGGCCGGCCGAGTCGAAGGCCATATCCCAGATGTAATGGGACTTTGTGCCCGATTTCTCCAATGCTGCCTTTCCTGGGGTCTTGGCGCTGTCGAGCTTGGAAGCATCGAAAACCACCGTAGCCGTGGCGTCGGTCTCCTTGGTGGTGGAATCGGCCTTGAGCTTGTAGACCCTGCCACTGGGGAGTGTAGCCGCGTAGAGCGCCCCGTCGGGGCCGATGCGTATCACCTGTACGCTGATGTCCTTCGTCTCGAACAGGACGAAGGGCTTGGCGCCCGGTTCCCGACCCAGGCGCGGCACAGAGGCCGGCGAACCGGTTCCC
>JAJZNH010000320.1:0-1929 GCA_021811745.1 Acidobacteriota bacterium | reverse complement strand
GAGGAGGAAGTTCTTCCAGCGCCCGGCCCGCGCGATGACGTAGGCGACCGGATAGCCCAGCACCAGGCAGATCAGGGTACAGGCCACCGACCACACGAAGGTGGAGGGCGTGGTGAGCGCATCGGTCAACCCCGGCCCCTCGCGCAGATGGCCATCGCTCGTGATGGCTACTCCCTGCGGTGTCCCTCTCTCAAATTCTTCAAACTGGGATTGGGTCCATAAACGCGTGGTTTGGGCAACGCAAGGCTGGGAAGCGGCAAGGGCGGCAGCCGTAAGCAGTGCTGCGGCTATCATGGAAAGCCCCGACGCAAAAGAGATGCGATGGAAAATACGCGATGAAGCAAACATTCTGACGTTGAGTCTACTAGAGTTGGGCTCCCGAGCGAATTTCGGGGCAGAAGCAGAACCGCCGGCACGGCGCCCTGGCGGCAAACTCAGCGCCGGTCACATGCCGCTGCGGAACCGGATGATGCGCCGGCGGTCGCGTTTGGTAGGGCGCCTTTCCGGCAAAGGCGCATATTGCTGCATCGCTTTGCGTTCCTCGGCTAGCTTTATGCGGGCAGCGCGGCTGGCCTCGGTTTCGCGGTAGAGGGTTTGCGCCACCGCCGCTGGACCGCGCATCTGGCTGAGTTCGAGTACCTCAACCTGAAATTCGCCGCCTTCGTTCCGGATTTGCAGCATATCACCGGCATGAACCTCGCGCGCGGGCTTGGCCTGGACTCCGTTGCAATAAATCCGGCCCAGGTCGCAGGCCTTCGACGCCAGCGCTCGCGCCTTGAAGAAGCGTGCTGCCCAGAGCCACTTGTCGATACGCATGGAATCCATTCTTCGCTCCTATGGTCATCATTGTGGCACGCGAGCCGTCGAACAGGTCTTCAGCTCGCTCCTGCGTTTACTTCGTGCCGACTGGCCCGCCAAGCATGAGGATCTGGTAGCGGCGTGTCTGAACCCGCCACAGCGAGTGGAGTTCCACACAGGGCGGACAGGCGCGGATTGTCAAAGCTCTCCTTCTCATCGCTCGCGGCCTCAGGGTTCACAATCTTCATGATTGTGATCGTGGGTAAAGGGTGATGCCAGTCACAGGCTTGGAAATCGGGTAGGGCTAAGCTCCTTCCTACAGACGATCCAGGGCCTGGCGTAGGCAGACAGGCTGCAAGGTTCCAGGACGCTCGCAGGGCGGATTTTCGCCGCCGAGAAGGGCTGGAGCCGAACGGCATCCGCTGCCCCGGACTCTGAACCGCACCTGCTCGACCGTCAAGGAGCGGCCATACTATGAACGCCTTCTGCTCGAAATGCGGTGCGCGCCTTGAGTCGCGCTGGGGCTTCTGTCCTGAATGCGGAAGCGTACAGATTCCTGAACCCGAGGACGTAACGGAGCCTGTGCCGCCTGAAGAAACGGCGCTGAAGACAGGCTTTGGCGGGCTGCTGATCGGAGTTTTAACTGCTCCGGTTTGCATCATCGTAGGGATCATGCTCTGCCTGACCGGGCTCGGAGCTTTCGTAGGTATTCCGCTTATTATTGCAGGCATCTTTGCGCCGCTTATCGGCGCTCTGCTGGGAGTGAGCGAGATTCAGGGGAAATGCCCCTGGTGCGGAACCCCGGTGAGCAATATCTTCCACTCGAAGGGCTTCGCCTGCTATGCCTGCGGCAACCGGATTGCCGTGAAGGATCGCGGCCTTGAGAAAGCGGCTTGAGGGCTAATTTGCCGGCTGGGCCTCGTGGAAGTGCCGCCAGATCGTCTCCGCCGTCTTCCGCGGGACCACCGCTGCAAGCGACTCAGCCGTAGCCTGCTGCACATCGCGCAAGCTGCCGAAGTGAGTGAGCAGGCGCTGGCGCGTCTGCGGGCCAACCCCTGGGATATTCAGCAATTCCGAACTGCGGTCGCGCATGGCACGGCGCTGGCGGTGGTAGCCGATGGCAAAGCGGTG
>JAJZNH010000710.1 GCA_021811745.1 Acidobacteriota bacterium | reverse complement strand
GAGACCGGATGCTTGTGGCTCTCGGCCTTGTAGCTCTCCACCTGTGCCCGGCTGGCCTCGTGGCCCACCGCGCGCAGGCTCAAGCCCACCTTCTTCTCTTCCACGTTGATCTTGATGATCTTGAAGTCGTGCTCGAGGCCCTGCTCCAGCTTGGCGTGTCCTTCGCCGTCCTCACCCGCTTCGGAGATGTGGCACAGGCCCTCAACCCCCTCGGCGATCTCGACGAATGCGCCAAACTGCGCCGTCCGCAGGATCTTGCCATGCACCACATCGCCCACCCGGTGCGTGGCAAAGAAGCTCTCCCACACGTCGGGCTGCAACTGCTTGATGCCCAGGCTCAGGCGACGGTTCTGCGGCTCGACGCCAAGAACGACGGCCTTGACTTTTTCGCCCTTTTTTACGACTTCGGATGGATGCTTGACGCGCTTGGTCCAGCTCAGGTTTGATACGTGCACCAGACCATCGATGCCGTCTTCAATCTCCACAAAGGCGCCGAAGTCGGTCAGGTTGCGCACGCGGCCCTCGACCACGGCGCCAGTGGGATAGCGCTCGCTCAGGTTCTCCCATGGGTTCTCCATGAGCTGCTTCATTCCCAGCGAGATACGGCGATCGGCCGGATTCACGCTGAGCACTACGGTCTCAACCTCATCGCCCGGTTTCACCAGCTTGGACGGGTGCTTGAGCCGCTTCGACCAGGTCATCTCCGACAGGTGAACCAATCCCTCGATGCCCTGTTCCAGCTCCACGAAGGCACCATAGTCGGTGACCGAAAGAACCCGGCCGCGCACATGCGCGCCCACCGGATAGCGCTCGGCGGCATCCAGCCAGGGGTCAGGCGTCAACTGCTTGAAGCCCAGGGACACTCGCTGCTTGTCCTTGTCAAATTTGAGCACCTTCACCTGAATCTCGTCGCCCACGTTCACCAGGTCGCGGGGATGCGTCAGCCGTCCCCAGCTCATGTCGGTGATGTGCAGCAGGCCGTCGATGCCGCCCAGGTCAACAAACGCGCCGTAGTCGGTCAGGTTCTTTACAGTGCCCGTCAGCACCGCGTTCTCGCCGAGGTGCTCGAGGGTGGCCGACCGCTTCGAGTTCTGCTCTTCCTCAAGAAGCTCTTTACGGCTGACGACGACATTGCCGCGCTTCTTATTCAGCTTGATGACCCTGACCTGAATCTGCTGGCCCAGGTAGCCGTCCAGATTGCGCACCGGACGGATCTCAAGCTGCGAGCCGGGCAAAAATGCCTTCAGCCCGATATCCACGGTCAGCCCACCCTTGACGCGGCTCACCACCGTCCCCGTGATGGGGCTCTTATCAGCCGCAGCCCTTTCGATCGTGTCCCACACGCGCAGCCGCTGAGCCCGCTCGTAGCTCACCAGGTAGCCGCCCTCCGGCTCTTCCCGCTCAATGACTACGTCAATCGGCTCACCCGGCTGGAACTTGACCGCGCCGGTGTGGTCGACAACCTGCTCCAAAGGCACCAGGCCCTCAGACTTCAGCCCCACATCCACCACAAGGTGCTTGTCCGTCTGCTTCACCACCGTGCCGGTGATGATCTTGTCTCCGTATGCCTCGACGGCGGCTGCTTCCGCAGCCTGTTCCCGCTCAAAGGCCGCGAGCGCGGCAGAAAAATCTTCGGCGGCATCGAACCCGTGATCGGCCGCCTTTTCCTGCTCCGCGGCGGAGGCCGGCGGGGCATCTTCCATGGGGATTTCTTGTGCTTGGGGTGCGGCCTCGATTACAGGCTCGGTTGTTGGGGCATCTGCGTCCAGCGCGACAGGTTCGGCGGTTCGGGAGGTCTCGGGGGTGGACGTGGATTCGTACAACGGCTGCTCTTGCTCCGTCGCAGGCTCTAAGGTTGGGGTTTCCAATTCGGTGTTCAGGGTTATGCTCTCGGGTTCGGGATTGAGGACGTTTGCCATCACTACTTGCTCCGGAATTCCTTGCTCCCGCGGCGGATCGTGCCGGCCGCTGGGAATGGCTTCCACGCTCCGGCGCGGTGGACCACGGCAAATTGCCAGCGAGGAAACCTACAGGCCTTACTCCTGCTGTCAAAACTGCGTGACCTTACTGGCCAGCGTGTTCCAGAAAAGCACTCTCTCCGCCTCTTGCCGGCGTCAAAAACTGGGCCCATCTGCTGGAGAAACGCCACACAGGCGACGGCTTGCTGGAGAGCGGCCGCAACTCACTGCTGGAATCCGCGCAGGAAGCTACCTTGTCGAGTGTAGCAATCTCGGCTTTCCAGCGTCAATGCAAGGGATTACCTAATTGCGACGTGTTCTGCGTCACAGCCGCAAGCGTAAAAAAGGCGTAAAGAATGCGGATTCTTTCGTGTTCTGTGGCCCTCCGCCAGGCTGAATCCGGCGTTGCCGCCCGTGCCGCGATCCCGGATATGCCATCAGGCGCCGTCGCCGGAGCAACGGCTAGCTCCGCGGCCCACTATACTGGGCAGAACGGCGCAACCCTATGGATTATCTCTGGAGTCCCTGGCGCTTTGCCTACGTCACTGCCGCGGAAAATGCGGTGCGTCCCGGCGTTCCCCCCAGCCTTGATGCATGGCCCGGCGATCACTGTTGCATCTTCTGCAACCTGGTGGCTTCAGTTGACTACGCCATCGCTCACGGCATGGAGCGTGACCGCGCCGAGGCCGCAGGCGGCCTGGTCTATCGCGGCGAGCATTGCTTCATCTGCCTCAACGCCTTCCCTTACACCTCCGGCCACGTGATGGTGATGCCCTATGCTCACATGGACCGGCTTGCCGCTCTGCCAGCGCAGACGGCGCATGAGTTGATGGATCTGGCGCAACGCACCGAACAGGTTCTGGAGCGCGTCTATGCCCCGCAGGGCCTCAACTTCGGCATCAACCTTGGCAAGGCTGCTGGCGCCGGTGTCGAGAGCCATCTCCACATGCACGCCATGCCGCGCTGGACCGGCGACACCAATTTCATGACCACCGTGGCCGAAACCCGCGTCCTGCCTGAAGATTTGCCTACGACGTGGCGGAGGTTGCGCGAGGCATTTGCGAAGATGCAGGACGAGCGGCGCCAGCGGGGTTAGCCTGCGGCTTCCGGGGCATCTTCCGCTTCGGCGGCGAGAGCGAGGTTGGGAGATGGCGCCCAATCCTCGGCGGCTAGCTGCCGAGGCTCCGCGGCTAGCGTCTCCGTGATCTCAACCTCGTCGTTATCGTGTACCAGAGCTCCTAATTTGCGTGCATGGAAAAATGCTCCGCCGCGGCCTTCAATTGCGCCGACAAATTTGTTGTAATGGCCAACGGCGTTACCAAGCGCGCTGCCCATCTTGTCGAAATACTCGTGCGCGTTGACGAGCTTGTTGTAGAGGTCCCGGCCCGCCTCCTGAATGGCCTTGGCGTTCTGCGTGATCTGCGACTGCTGCCAGCCGTACGCGACCGCTTTGAGCAGCGCGATGAGCGTGGTGGGCGTGGCCATCATGACATTGCCCTGCGTGCCGAACTCGATCAGGGACGGGTCCGCTTCCAGCGCCGCGCTGAACAGTGCTTCGCTGGGTAGAAAGCAGACTACGAACTCCGGCGTGTGTTCGAACTGCTTCCAGTAAGCCTTGCTCGACAGCTCGCGAAGGTGAACCCTTACCCGTTCCGCGTGGGCTGCAAATCGCAATGCCTGCAAGGATGGCTCGGACTCATTGCCGGAGCCGAGAAAGGCATCGAGCGGTGTTTTGGCATCCACAATAATGGTGCGGCCGTTCGGCAATTGAATCGTCATATCAGGACGCAGCAGGTTGTTGTCGCCGTCGCGCGTTGAGGTCTGCTCGGCAAAAGAGCAGTACTCGACCATGCCGGCATATTCCACGCAGCGCTTGAGCTGCAACTCGCCCCAATTGCCGCGCGTCTTCGGCGCGCGCAATGCGGTGATCAGCTGCGTGGTTTCGTTCTTCAGCGATTTCAGCGATTCGGGGATTTCCCTGCCGATTCCTTCGACAAGCGTCCTGATCTCTCCGTATGCACCTGCTCGTACCTTTTCCATCTCCCGCGTCTGCGCATCCAGTTTCGTCAATGCTTCATTCAATGGATTCAGCAGATTCCTGATTGCAAGTTCCTTCGCCTCAAGAGTTTGTTTGGCGTCCTGGGTCTGGCCTCCCAGTTCCTGTTTCGCAAGCGCGAGGAATGACTGCGTATTGGCACGCAGTGCGTCGGCCGCCGCTCCCTTGAAGGCCGCGTCGATATCCTCCTTCATCTGGGCGTACCTTTTCTCTTCGTCTTCGAGCCGCTGCTTGACGGCCGCCAGTTCCTCGGCCTTTGGCTTCAGGCCGGCGATCTCCGCGTTTGCGGCGGCCAGTTGTTCACGCAGGCCTACTTCGCGCGCCTCCGCGATCTTGCGCTCATTGGCCAGCGCCTCCTCAAGCTGTGCTTTGGCGCCCGCTCGGCTCTGGCGCCATCCCAGCCAAAGCCCGAAAAGAAACACGGCAACGGCAACCAGCG
>JAJZNH010000517.1 GCA_021811745.1 Acidobacteriota bacterium | reverse complement strand
TATCTTGAGATGGGCATGAGGCCGTATGAAGCGGCCATGAAAGGCTCCAGGGAAATCGGTTTTACGGTGCTCTCAATGAGCACCTCGCTGATCGCGGTCTTTACCCCCATCCTGCTGATGGGCGGCCTTGTGGGCAGACTCTTCCGCGAGTTTGCCGTGACGCTGAGCGTGGCCATTGCGGTTTCCATGCTGGTGTCGCTCACAACCACGCCCATGCTCTGCGCGCATTTTCTCAAGCCCAGGGATGAGGAACGTCACGGGCGCCTCTATCGAGCCAGTGAACGCGCCTTCCAGTGGATCCACGACGAATATGCTGCCGGGCTGCGCTGGGTGCTGCGGCACCAGTGGTTGATGCTGGGTATCCTGCTCGGTACCGTGGTCCTCAATGTTTACCTGTTCAAGATTGTGCCCAAGGGCTTCTTTCCGCAGCAGGATACAGGCCGCCTGATGGGAATGACGATGGGCGCGCAGGATATCAGCTTTGAGGCCATGCGCACCAAGCAGCAGCGTTTGGCGCAAATGACCCTGGATGATCCGGCCGTCAAGTCGGTGGTGGCTTTCGCGGGCAGCGGCGGTCCCGGAACCACCAACAACATTGGCCGCATGTTTATCACGCTTAAGCCGCTCGCTGACCGTCCGGGCCATGTCAGCGGGGACCAGGTCATCAATCGTCTGCGCCGCAAGCTCACCAGCGTGCCGGGCGCAACGCTTTTCCTGCAGGCGAACCAGGACATTCAAATGGGCGCGCGCGGTAGCGCCGCACAATATCAATACACGCTCTCTGACGCCAATCTGAAAGAGCTGAATACATGGGCACCGCGGTTGATGGCGCGCATGCAAGCCATGCCGGAATTGCGCGACGTCACCAGCGACCAGCAGAGCCAGGGTCTGGCGGCCAATCTGGTGATCAATCGCGACAGCGCCTCGCGACTCGGGATTACCGCCTCGGACATTGATCAGATACTCTACGATGCTTTCGGACAGCGCGAGGTTTCGACCATGTACACGGGACTCAACCAGTACTACGTGGTGATGGAGGTCGATCCCAAGTACCAGCTCAGTCCCGAGGCGCTCAACGGCATCTACATCAAGGCCGGCAATAACTTTGGCGCAGCCACTGCGCTCTCCGGGACGAATGCGCCGGCAACCACGGTTGCCGCGTCTTCAGCCGCATCCGCGAACATGCCCGCAGCGCCGGCCGCGATGCCCGTGGCTCCAGCTCCGGTGCTTGCCAATACGTCCGCGACTCTCTCCGCCATTCTTTCACCTTCCACAATGGCGGGAGGAGTTGCCTCGACAGCGGCCACGGCTTCAATGGCCGCTACTACCGCATCGGCCGCAACGGTGACTACGGGGACGGCTACAGCGGCGGGCACGGCTACGACAACTGCGGCCATTCCGGGGGTTACCAATCCCACGGTCGTTACGCCCATGGCCCCGGCCAATACCACGAGCCCGCTGCTTACGGCGCCGGTGGCATCAGCCGTTCCGGCGCAGCCTTCGCCGGCCATTGTTCCCGCCGTGTCTTCGCCCACGGCCGGAGGAGCGCCGGCGGCAGTGACTACAGCGGCCGCAGCTTCCTCGGGCGGAGCGATGGTTCCACTTTCCGCCATCGCTCACTATGAATCGCAGCGGACCTCGCTGGCGGTCAACCATCAAGGGCAGTATCCGGCGGTTACGCTCACCTTCAACCTCGCGCCCAACGTGGCCCTCGGCGATGCCGTTACAGCACTTGAAACAGTAAAGCGCGAGATGCGCATGCCCAGCACCGTTCAAGGCAGCTTCCAGGGAACCGCCCAGGTCTTCCAGGATTCACTCAAAAATGAGCCTTACCTGATCCTTGCCGCGCTCGTGGCTGTCTATATCGTGCTTGGCATTCTCTATGAGAGCCTGATCCATCCGCTCACCATTCTCTCCACGTTGCCGCCGGCCGGCGTGGGAGCGATTCTGGCGCTGATGATGACAGGAACAGACCTGAGCATCATCGCGCTCATCGGCATCATCCTGCTCATTGGCATTGTGAAGAAGAACGCCATTATGATGATCGACTTCGCTCTTCAGGCCGAGCGCGAGCAGGGTTTGCCGCCAATTGAAGCAATCTATCAGGCGTCTCTGCTGCGTTTTCGCCCGATCATCATGACCACCATGGCCGCGATGTTTGGCGGATTGCCGCTGGCCATCGGCATGGGCGTTGGGTCCGAACTGCGCAAGCCGCTGGGCATCGCTATTGTGGGCGGGCTGCTGGTTTCGCAGCTGCTTACGCTCTTCTCCACGCCGGTCGTTTACCTCTTCTTCGATCGCCTGCAATGGAAGGTGATGAAGCTGCACAAGATCGGCTCAGAGCTGGAGAGCGTGCCGGGGGATTAACGCCAGTCCGCGATTCACCAATACACATAGCTGCACAGGGCGAACTGCGACCCGGGGCGGGAGGCAAGCGCCCGGAGTAGCAGCCAGACCTCATCGATTGCCTCAGATCCCATGACAGCCAGTCTTTCGCGACTTCCGGTATGCTTGCCTGAAGACCGCATTTCTTAATCCCCATCAGGCAGTGAGGAGAAGCATGAAGAGCATCAGCCGCAGATCGTTTGTCGCCACCGCGGCGGCAGGCGTTGCCGCATTCGGAGCCTTGGGAGGTTCGATTCCATCGGCCCAGGCCCAACGCGTCGAGACCAAATCCGATTGGGACCTCGCCGCATTCAACAAGCTCGCGAACCATCCCGCCCGCGTCAAGCAAGTTTTTGATACCGGCACGGCGGGAGGAAGCATCTTCGGCCACGCCGTGAACTCGCTCAACGGACTTGAGTACGGTTTCGGCATCCCGAAAGATCAGATCCAGATTGTCGTTTCGCTGCGCGGGCCTGCCAATCTGATGAACTTCGACGACTACATCTGGAAGAAATATCAGATCGGCGCCATGCTTCACATCAACGATCCCGAAACCGGAAAGCCTGCGGAAAGTAACGTCTTTTACCCCGGCAAAGCCGGCGCAAAGATGATCTATGTTTCCGACGACATCGAGAATCCGCACTCGATTTACAGCGACTCAAGCATCCAGGCCCTCCAGCATCGTGGGGTCCGGTTCCTCGGCTGCCACAATTCCACACAAGGTAGCGCCAGGGAACTCATGCACGCGCATCACCTCAAGCAGCCGGTGCAGGATGTCTACCAGGAGCTGCTCGCGCATAAGCTGCCCAACGTGCTCATCGTAGCCGCCGCCGTGGCAGCCATCGCCTTGCTACAGACCGAGGGCCATTACAGCTACCTCTATGTCTGATCCGATGCTACGGGTTTCCTGTTGAGAGAGCCCGTAGCGGCAGGCCGTTTTCCATCGGGAGTGCGGCTCTGCCGCTTCAGAAGCCCATGATGTTGTAGCCGCAATCGACATAGAGCGTCTCGCCGGTGACGGCGCTTGAGAGGTCGCTGGCCAGGTAGAGGGCCGTGCCGCCGACTTCGAGCTGATCCACGTTGCGTTGCAGGGGCGCGCGGTCGGCGTGGGACCTGAGCATGTCGCCGAGGTCGCCGACACCGCGGGCGGCCAGCGTCTTGATGGGGCCGGCGGAGATGGCGTTGACGCGGATATTCCTGGGGCCGAGGTTCCAGGCGAGATAACGCACGGTCGATTCGAGCCCGGCCTTGGCCACGGCCATCACGTTGTAATTGGGCACCACCTTTTCGGCGGCGTAGTAGCTCAGGGTCATGATGCTGCCGCCTTCGGTCATCAGTGGCACGGCGGCGCGGGTAGCGGCGATGAGCGAGTAAACACTGACATCCATGGCGAGGCGGAAGCCCTCGCGGCTGGTGTTGACGAACTCGCCGCGCAGGTCGGCGGCGGGCGCAAAGGCGACGGCGTGGACAAGGATGTCGATCTTGCCATACTTGTCCTTGAGCGCGGCAAAGAGGCTCTCGATTTCGGCGTCGCTCGAAAGGTCGCACTGGAAGCCCGCCGCGCCGGGCAGTTCGGCGATCAGCCCTTCGGCCTCCAGCTTCATGCGCTCGTTCTGATAGCAGATGGCCAGGACGGCACCGGCCGCGTGCAGTTTTTGGGCGATGCCCCAGGCAATGGAACGCTTGTTGGCCAGCCCGAAGACCACGGCCGTTTTACCTGCCAAATCAATCATGCGTCTTGAATTCCTCCGGTGTTGCACTCCGAAAAGAAAAACGAGGGAGTCGCGTTTCTCAGAATATCAGAGCGGTTTTTCACTCCGTCTCAGTTTGCTCCGCCCGAGTTGCGGATTCAGCCGCCCAGGTCGATCAGCTCCACGCTGCCCACGGGGCGCTCCAGAAAGCGCGATCCGAGGCGCTCGAACTTCTCCACCGAATCGGTGGCGAAGCAGCGGATCTCGGTTTCGGGGCCGGTGTTTTGGGCAAACTGCGCGGCGCGGCCATTGAAGAGACGCATGGCGGCCTCAGCCGTGGATTCGGCGGAGTCGATGACCTTGACGCCCGGCGGCACGGCAC
>JAJZNH010000787.1 GCA_021811745.1 Acidobacteriota bacterium | reverse complement strand
ATGGGCCTCGAGCCGGCCGATCCGCACGTTTGAGGATGCGGTCATCTTTGTTCTCGACGTGGAAAAGTGCCTGAACCGGCTGGGGAGTCTGGATCGCGAGATGTTGAGCCGGATCGTGCTCCAGGAATACACACAGGCCGAGGCCGCCACGCTGCTGGGAATGAGCGTACGGACGATCTCGTACAAATTCCCGCAGGCTATGGACCGGTTGACAGAAATGCTGCTGGAAACGGGCCTTTTGATCCTACCGTCCTGAAGCGGGCAAACTCGCGGGCAGCGAAGAGGGCCGGATCCGCTGCCCTTCCTTGCCCGCGAAACTCCCGATAGCCGCCATCCATCGAGCGATCTGCCCCTCAATCGCTTAATAGATTCCTGCCTGAGAATTGAACCGGGAGCGGCTTAGGTTGTACATCGTAACAAACAATCAATGAATGTACCGATAGGATTGTACTCACTGCCGGAATTTCTTGCGTCCGGCAATCGGTCTTCGCAGAGAGGATCGTGGACTTTGCGGGATTTTCTGCTATGGTGGACGGGCAAGCCAATCATCGCGGAGCGGACGCCGGCGGGGCGGATTCGCCCCAAGGGGAAGCATCATGAATCGACTACGCTGTTTTGCAGCTTGCCTCCTGCTGCTGGTCCCGGCTGCCTGGGCCGCGCAGTCGCCGGCTCCCACCACAGCCGCCGAAGCCCCCACACGCGACACCAGCTATATCGATGCCCAGGGCACGGTGCACGTGACGCGGGTTGTGCCGTTGCCGGCCACCGTCAGTCCGCAGGCGCGGACATTTCTGGCCCGCCCCGTGCCTGATGAAGGCCCGCCGCAGACCCTGGCCGAACGGCGCGCTCATCTGGATGCATGGCAGGCGGGCGAACGCGTAGCCTGGAGCAGGCTCTGCCCGAACCAGATTGTCGAAAGCAAGATCGGCGGCATTCCGGTGCGCATTGTGACCCCCGACGATATGCCCGCGGCCAACCAGGACAAGGTGCTCATCAACCTGCACGGCGGCGGATTCAACGCCGATTCCGGATCCTATACCGAAACCATTCCGATCGCGGGCTACACCAAGATTAAGGTCGTCGCCGTGATGTACCGGCTGGCGCCCGAGCATCCTTTTCCCGCCGCCGTGGACGACTCCGTTGCCGTATATAAGGCGCTGCTCAAGACCTACAAGCCAGACCATATGGTGATCTATGGGACATCGGCCGGAGCCATCCTGACCGGGGAAGTGGCCGTGCGCCTGAAGCAACTGGGTCTGCCCATGCCGGCGGCGATGGGCATCTTCAGCGGTCTGGGCGACTTTGCGCGCCCCGGTGACACGGAATCGATCTTTTCCCTCAACGGTCTCTCGGGACACCTGGAACCGGCGGGCTCCGGTCCTCACGATCCCTTTTACATCGGCAAGACCGATCCCAGGAATCCTGTCCTCTCGCCGGTCTATGCCGACCTGCGCGGACTGCCTCCCACGCTCTTTGTTTCAGCGACGCGCGACATGCTGCTGAGCGGTACGGTGAACCTGGAGCGGGCCTATCTGCACGCCGGGGTGGATGCTCACCTGATCGTTTTCGACGGCCTTCCCCATGCTTTCTGGTATAACCCCCAGTTGCCCGAATCGATCGAGGCCAATCACTTCATGGCGGGCTTCTTCTTGAAGCACCTGGCAAAATAGGCACCGCCCCATACGGAAGAATCTGTTCGCGAGGAATCGCTTTTTTAGTTAAACTGCTTGTCAGCAATCCAAACAAGCATGGCCTGATCCTCGGGCGGCTCGAGCCACCCTGGGCGACTTGGCGCGGCTAGGAGCGAACAGGTGACCGACAGATCCACCAATGCCCTCGAGCGTTCGCCGCTTGTGGTTGCGCTGGACCTGGCGCTTCTTCACGCCTGCACCTTTCTTGTGATGGTCTTGGTGGGCCCTCCCATGCGGGCTGGTGATCTGCGGGTTTATGAGCACACCTTCCTGCTCCTTTCGGTTGCCGCGATGGTCAGCTTCTCGATCTGCGGGCTCTACCGGAGGTGGTCCAGACGTCCGCTCCCAAACCTGGTCTCCGCCTTGTTCTTGGGCGAGTGCCTCTATGCCACCGCATGGATGTCGCTGGGCGGCTGGGACCCGCGATGGGCCATGACGCGCGGCATCATTGCCGACGCGGCGGGGTTGCAACTTCTCTGCCTCGCTGGCGAGCGAATCCTCATCCGGAGAATTGTGCTCCGCGGTGAAGTACCGCAGAACGGAGTGATCGTAGCCGAAGACGAAGAGGCTGGCCAGGCTGTCCGCCAGAAGCTCGCTGTAATCCCTGGGCCCTGGCTTTCCCTCAGCGCGTGCCTGAGCGCAGAGCAATTCGTGCGGCTCCCCGACCAAGAAATTCCGTGGGACACTGTGCTGGTGGCGCACGATGTGCAACAGAAAGCGGAGATCGTCCGCCGGGCATCGCAGTTGAAAAAGTCGGTGTACGTCGTTCCGGGGATTCTCGAACTGTGGATGGCCGGCGCCCATCCCATCCAAATCGACGATATGCTCATGTTGCGGTTGGGGCCGCCCCATCTCAGACCGGGACAAAGGTCTATTAAGCGGCTTGCCGACGTGGCCGGATCGTTGTGCCTGTTGGCGCTGACTGCTCCCATCGTCCTCGTGGCGTTTGTGCTCATCCGCCTCACGTCACCGGGACCGGCGCTCTTCCGGCAGACGCGTGTCGGCGCCGACGGAAAGGAATACACGTTATACAAGCTTCGAACCATGATCCTGGGTGCGGAGCAGCATACCGGGCCGGTTCTGGCGTCTCGGAAGGATCCCAGGGTAACCGGCATCGGCCGTTTTCTGCGCGCCATCCGCGCCGACGAGTTGCCGCAGTTGTGGAATGTGCTGTTGGGGGAAATGAGCTTGGTCGGGCCCCGCCCGGAACGTCCTTGTTTCGTTCGCCTCTTGAAGGATGAACTCCCCGGTTATGAATTCCGTCTGGCGGTGAAGCCCGGAATCACGGGTCTGGCACAGATCCGCGGCAGGTATTCGACCGCGCCTGAACTCAAACTGCGCTTCGATCTCTTGTACATCTACAACTATTCCCTCTTCATGGACATGCGCATTCTGCTCGAAACGATCCTCACCGTGTTCCAAACGGACCAGACCGAAGGGCTCGAGGGGGATACGGGTTGGAGCGCCCTGACGAGCCAGACAAACGCATTTTCACGGAAGTGACGCCCACAGAGGAGGCGGGGCGGGTTTAGCACGTCTTTCGCGAAGACGTAGACTGCCGGTCCATTCCTGGCCGGCCATAAGCACCCAAAACTCCGCTTCCTGGCCGGCTCGAACCCGGATCTCCCACCCCGCGTTCGCTCTACAGCCGCAGAAGAGATGCTCTAAATGCCTATATTCCCTGATGTGCCGTTGGGGATCAACCGCGGACTGCTCAAGCTGGCCGTAATCTGATGGAAGATCGAAGTGAGCGAGGTGATGCTCTGGTTGTCGGGCGCCGTGGCCAAGCAACCGTGGGCATTATCAGAGTAGAAGTTGATGGGCGCTGACTCCATGGCCGCCATCGCCTGGCAGGCCTGCATTCCCGCAGCCCACGAGCCTCCGCCTGTCGTCACCGTTGTGCTATACCTCTCATCCGTTTCGCAGCTTTCTGAAGTCTCCGTACCGTAGCCGATCGAGTACACCTGCGTGCCGGCATTGGCCGCGGTCTGGGTGGCCAATGCCGCCTGTCCGCACTCCCCAACGGCAGAGGGATAAGCAGGATTGGTCGGATTATTCCCGTCGATTCCGTTCAGGCTGTGCGTCGATGAGGGTTGTAGGCAGGAGCTGCTTTGGCCCCAGCCACAATGGGTCGCCGTCGCATCGCCGTCGCTGAGGATGATCATGGCATTTCGCGAACCCGGATTGGCCGCCTGCTGCGCGGCAAGATCCGCCTGTGCCTGGTAGATCACTTGCGCATAGTAGGTGCCACCCCCCACCCGCACGCCTCCGCAACCGCTGCCTGGGTAGGCGGTCGCTCCGGGCCTTCTGAGAAAATAAAGAAATGAAGCCTCGCAAGCCATCTTTAGCGATGAGGAATGAGGCTCCAGTGTGTCATCCGCTATGCGCCGTGTCGCATTGATCTATAATCCCGCTTCCGGCCAGTACTCCGCGCGGCGAAAGGTGGCCATTCAGGAGGCCGTCGCTGTCTTGCGCGAAGGCGGAGCGGTGGCCGACGCCTTCGAAACCAGCACGCCCGGCAGCGGTGCGGTCCTTGCCGCCGACGCCGTGCGGCAAGGCTGCGATACAGTCCTGGCCTGCGGTGGCGACGGCACCGTGAATGAAGTCCTTCAGAGCCTGACAGGTACGGAGGTGGCCCTGGGAGTGGTGCCCCTGGGCACAGCCAATGCCTTGGCTACCAATCTCGGTCTTGTCGGGCCGCCGGCCAAGGTGGCACGTCACCTCCTCGAGGCGGTTCCCGTGCGCGTTCCCGTGGGCCGCGTCCACTT
>JAJZNH010000550.1 GCA_021811745.1 Acidobacteriota bacterium | reverse complement strand
AACTGCTGCGTGGTTTCGTAATCGTCGCCCTCCGCCTGGGGAAACCAGTGCCACAGCAAGGAACCAGCCAGTTTCTCGAAAGATTCCGGACTCGCCGACCACAAGCGTCCTGCCTGCGTTGAGGCCGCGGCAGCCACGGTAAAGCGCCGTTCGGGCACTCGCCACAGGGTGGCCCCGAGCTGCGCCTCCTGCTTAAGCTGGTAGCCCGTGGCCAGTATCTGCGGGGTAAGAATGGCCCCCGGCACCACGCTGCGGAAGTTGCGGTGGGAAGCCTCCGCGCCGGCCGACCAGTTCCAGCGCGCGCTTGCATAGGACGCAAGATCGAAGGCGATCATCTCGTGACGCATATTGAAGGAGGCAAGCACGGGAGCCGGTCCCGAAGATCCATTTCTGATTGCCCAGTTCTCGTCGCGGAGATCGGTCATGGACTCCCAGCGGTACTTGGCGCCGTGCTCGAATGGTCCTGAAAGATCCGCGAAGATGCGCCGCTTCTGCGCGTCCC
This sequence comes from Acidobacteriota bacterium, assembly GCA_021811745.1. Next base: position 3,958 of record JAJZNH010000550.1, on the reverse strand, counting down.
AGCGATACATGGAGGTGAAATTGATCGCCTGCCGGCGCAGGTTGTATAAGCTGGGATTGACCTCCTGAAAGGGAAGGCCGCGCAGAAACAGGAACAGCCCTTCCCACTTGGTGTCGCCGTAGCTGTCAAGCTCGCTGTTGCGGAAGAGAACATCGAATTTACCATCGCTGCGCGCCTGCAAATCAAAGTGGTATTGCGGAAAGATGCCCAAGCCGCGAAGGCGCGCCTCTGTGTCGAGATATTGCGGCAGCAGCAATGTGCTGGCAGGCGAAAAGACGAAGGCGCGATCGAGCAATGCGGGCGAGACACGTGGCTCTGGATCGCTCCGCACACCGGCGATCGCGGGTTTCCCTATCTGGTTCCAATACTTCAGCGATGCCGGAAGATTGCCTTCGAGGTAGTAGACGGTTCCCAAAAAATCATTCGTATAGGTATCCTTCGGAGCGAGCTTGATCGCATGGCGCAGGCGGCGCGCGGCCCGCGGATAGTTCTTTTGCATGAATGCGATCCCCGCCAGCTCAACCGAAAATCTTGGATCGCGCGGAGCCTGGCGTCGCCCGGCCTCAAGCGCATTCTCCGCCTCGGTGAAGCGCTTGAGCCGCGCCAGCGCCATGCCGTAATAGAAATCCATTTCGGCAGTGCGTGACGGCACCGTCCCCAGCAGGCGCGCGATCTCTTCCCAGTGGCGCTCGGCCGCGAGCTTCTGAATTTGCTGCGTGGAAGGAGACGGCGCCGGAGCCGTTTGAGCCGCCAGGCCAAGGCATCCGCAGAAGAGAACGGCGGCAATCGTCAGACGCAGCATCTTCCGCGACTCGAAATCTGCGTCAATGCGAACTCGTCTCCGGAACGGCAAGAAGCGTCCAGTAGCCTGTGGCCTTCCATTCCTTCTCAAAGCTCGATTTGTCTTCTTTGAGCAGCTTGCGCCGCGCGGAATCGTTGAGCAGAACCAGTTGATCCTTCTGATCCGGCTGATCAAGGCCCGCCACCACCACATAGTGAAGCGAGTGGCTAGAGCGCGGTTTGATCGCCACGATGAGCGGGCGTCCTTTTGCCAATTCGCGCTGGAAGTCTGCCCATTCGCCCGCGAACGCAAAGGTGCGATATCCGTTCCGCTCGAAGTATCGCTCCATGGCAGAGGCATAGATTCCGTGCGCGGAGCTTGAATACAATGCGTGAAGGATTCGGGCGGAGGCGGCGTTAGGACTTGCGGGCAAGCCCTGCTGACGCTCCCAATATTGCATGACCATGGCGATGCTTGCCGCGCCGCAACCGTCTTTGGTTTGCTGCACAAAGGGAACGTTGAGCCAAAGGTTGGCAGGCTGGGCCGCGCAGAGAGCGGCCCACATCCAGAACGCCGTAAGCACCGCCCTGAAAATGCTGCGCGGCATCCAGGCAGCCCTCAGTGCACGGCGACGATGATCAGGATCAGAGCCGCAATGCACACCAGAATAATCAGCAAATCGCGGTTGTCGATATTGCCCGCGGCAAAGTCGGACTGAGCCTTGTTGGCCCTCGCCGCCAATTGAGCAAGCTCGGTATCGCTAAGCCCGGCGACCGCCTTGTTCACCTGTTGCTGGCTAATGTGGGCGGAATCCAATGCCTTGCGCGCCTGCGCAGACGAGAGGAAGTTGTTCAACGTATCCAGGTTTTGCTGCCTGCTCTGCGAGGCGTTCACGGTGGCCTGCTGCAGCTCCGAGGGGCTTACCAGGTGATCGGCAGCTTGAGCATGGAGGTTTGGGCAAAGAGCAAAAGCTATTACGACTGCAGCAGTCGACAACACGTTACGCAACTGCCAGGGTTCAGAATGCATCATTCACTTCCTCCGCTAGAAGTAGGAGTTGATTGAGATACCGGGCGCTCTATTACGATCATCCACCCGGTGTTAGACGCTGACGCCTTCAATTTTAGACCGTCAATTTTTCTGCATGCCGGATTTTCAAAACAAGGGGAATCAATTGCAGCAAAATCCGCATCGCGCTCTTTGTGAAGGCGCTTCAATTGAACCAAGGCAAGACCATTTTATAACTAGTTGTCTTAGATGAATGTGGAGAACCCGGAAGTTGTCCCGCTTCCTGCACTTTCCGCGCTGTTCACGCCACGTCTTCCACACCTGCGAGCCGCCGTGCCAGCCTCCGGCCTTATCCTCAAGAGAGACTTTCCCGTGTCTGATTTTGCCCAAACCGTCAAGCAGCAGGCCGACATCGTCAAGATCGTCGAGGGCTACATCCGGCTGCGCAAGGCGGGGGCGCAGAATTACAGCGGGCTGTGCCCGTTCCACAAAGAGAAAACGCCGTCGTTTTCGGTCCATGCGGTGCGGCAGTTCTACCACTGCTTCGGATGCGGCGCCTCCGGCGACGTCTTCAGCTTCGTGGGCAAGATCGAGAACGTCGGCTTTCATGAGGCGGTGCGGATCGTGGCGCAGAAGTGCGGAATTCCGCTGCCCAAGCGGGAGTTCTCATCGCCCGAAGAAGCCGCCGAAGCGCGGCTTCGCGCCAAATTGCTGGAGTTGCACGAAACGGCCTCGGCGTGGTTTGAAGAACAATTACGCGGGCCGGAAGGAGCCGTGGCGCGCGAATATCTGGCCGGCCGCGGACTCACCCCGGAAGGGATGAAAGCCTTCCGCATCGGATACGCGCCGGACAGCTTTCACGCGCTCCGAGACAGGCTGGGCGGCATGGCTGACGAGCAAATCCTGCGGGCGAGCGGCCTGTTCAGCGCCAAGCAACACGAGGACGGCACGCAGGGGCCCATCTACGACCGCTTCCGCAAGCGGGTGATGTTCCCCATCGCGAACGAGGGCGGGCGGGTCATCGCCTTCACCGCCCGGACGCTGGAAACCGGCGAAAAGGCCGGGCCGAAATACATCAATTCTCCCGAGACGCCGCTTTACCAGAAGGGCCAGGTGCTGTTCAACCTGGACAAGGCGAAGACGGCGATCCGCCAGGCCGGCTTTGCCCTGCTCGTCGAGGGCCAGATGGACTGCATCTCGGTCTATTTGCGCGGGATTCAGAACGTAATCGCCACCAGCGGAACAGCCTTCACCGAGCAGCAGGTGGCGATCCTCAAGCGGCACACGTCAAATGTCGCCGTAAACTTCGACCCTGACGCCGCTGGGGCCAATGCCGCCGAAAAATCGATCTCACTGCTCACTGAGGAGGGGTTTTCCATCAAGATCGTCACGCTGGAGGACGGACTCGACCCCGACCGCTACATCCGTGAGCGGGGCGTGGAAGCCTATATGGCGGCGGTGCGCGCTGCGCGCAGGCAAGAGGATTACCTGATCGAACGCGCCCGGTTGGCGTTCCCCGGAGCAAGCGCCGAACAGAAGGTGAAGGCCATGAACTACCTGCTGCCGCATATTCGGAGAATCCCGGAAAAGCTGGCGCGCGACCAGTTTGCGGCGGATGCCGCGCAGAAGCTGGGCATTGACTCGGCGGTGCTGCGCGAAGAGTTGCGCCAGGCGGCTCTCAGGCGGAGGGACCACGTTGAGGCCCGAACGACGGCGCTGACCGAGGTGGAGCGGGTGCTGCTCCGCGCGCTGGCAATTACCGATCCGGAGATGGAGGAAGCACGGCGGCTGACCGCCCAGGCGCTAAGCGAACAACCCACGTGGTTCGAGCATCTTGGCGCGTATTCGGCATTGCAGGCACTGGCCGGGCGGCGGGCCGGTGACCCGATGGAGGTGGTCGCGGACCCGGCCCAGCGGGCGCTTCTGGCCGAGGCGCTGCTGGGCGAAACCAAGCCGCCGGAGGAAGCCGAGGTCCGGAGCGCCATCCAGGAACTCCACGAGCGAACCATCGAAAACCGCCAGCGCGACCTGCGCGCGCTGATTGCCGAAGCCGAAAGGCGCGGAGATTTTGCCGAAGTGGCCACGCTGACCCAGAAGAAGCTGGGGCTGGACAGGGCGCTGTGGCAACTGCTCAGCCAAAGCCATACCGGGCAGTAGCCCACCCACAAC
>JAJZNH010000038.1 GCA_021811745.1 Acidobacteriota bacterium | reverse complement strand
CTGGGAGAGGTGCTCGCAGAAGGTACTCCCACGGAGATCAAGAAAAGGGTTCGTCGAGCAGATCAACCCAACCCGAGCATGGAAGACGCCTTCATCTCTCTGATTGAAGAACACGAGCGCGTCAGCCGGAGGGCATCATGAACCGGATGCGTATCAAAGGCCTTATACGCAAGGAAGCGTATGAGATACTCCGCGACCCCTCCAGCATCGCCATTGCGTTCGTACTGCCATTGGTTCTTCTGCTGATCTTCGGATACGGTGTTTCATTGGACGCCCGACGCATTGCTGTTGCCGAGGTGGTTGACCAGCCGACGTATCTCACAGCATCTTTCCTCGCGGAACTGGAGCATTCGCCCTGGTTTCGCCCCGCGCTCTATCCTGGCCAGGCATCTGCGGAGCGGGCAATGATGCGCGGCCGTGCCCAAGCCATTCTTTGGCTGCGCAGCGACTTCACCCGCCGTGCTTTGAGTTCCGGACAATCGCCCATCCATTTGACCGTGAACGGCGTCGATGCCAATCAAGCTCGCATCATCCAGAATTACGTGAATGGAACCTGGCAGACTTGGCTTCAGCAGCAGGCAACGCTTCAGGGTCAGCCGCTTGCCGTTCCTGTGGTAGCCGACGTGCGCGTCTGGTTCAACCCCGCACTCGCCAGCCGCGATTACCTGATCCCGGGACTGATCGCCATCATCATGACGCTCATCGGAGCCCTGCTGACGGCGCTGGTAGTAGCACGCGAGTGGGAGCGCGGCACCATGGAGGGAATTATGGTGACCCCGGTAGCCAAGACGGAGATTCTTCTGGGCAAGCTGGTTCCGTATTTTGTCATGGGCATGGGCGGAATGACGATGTCGACCGCCATGGCGGTTTTCCTGTTTCATGTGCCGTTGCGTGGCTCATTGACGGTTCTCTTCGGAACGGCAGCGCTCTTTCTTCTTACCGCCCTCGGCATGGGGCTGGCCATCTCTGTGCTGGCGCGCAGTCAATTTGTTGCCGCCATGGTGGCCATTGTCACTACGTTCCTTCCTGCATTCATCCTGTCCGGATTCCTTTTTGATATCCGCTCCATGCCGCCTGTTATCCAGGTGCTGACTCACATCGTCGCTGCGCGCTATTTTGTGGCCACGCTGCAAACTTCATTTCTTGCCGGGGACATACGGTCCGTCATCCTGCCCAATGTATTGGATCTGACGATTCTCTGCGCCGTCTTTCTAGGATTGTCTGTACTGCGGTTTCGCAAGAGGTTGGACTGATGAGACCGATACTCCAGCGCGTATTTGCGCTCGTGGTTAAGGAACTTCTGGCCTTGCTGCGTGATCCTGCCAGCCGCGCCGTCCTCATCGGTCCGCCGATTATTCAACTCATTGTGTTTGGCTATGCGGCAACCTTCGAGCTCAGGCACGTACCATTTGTGGTTTACAACCAGGACCAGGGACAACTTTCGCGCGAGCTTGTAGCGCGTTTTGCCGGCGCACCAAGTTTTGATCTGTTACGGCAAGTGCATAATCAACAGGCCGTGGTGCAGGCCATCAACGGCAAGTCCGCACTCATGGTCTTGGACATAGGCCCGAACTTCAGCTCTGACCTGGAACGCGGACAATCAGCCAATATCCAAATCATTCTGGATGGAAGAGATTCCAATACCGCCGCCATTGCCATGGGCTACATGCAATCCATTGTGACCCAGTTCAATCAGGAACAACTTGTACAGCGCGGAGCGAAACTGCCAACTACCGTGCTTCTCGACCGCGCCTGGTTCAATCCCAATCTCGACTCACGATGGTTTATCGTCCCCGGCATCTGCGGCATCCTTACGCTCCTGGTGAGTATGCTCACGACCGGCCTCTCGGTGGCGCGCGAGCGCGAAATGGGAACCTTCGATCAACTGCTCGTGACACCGATGCCCCCGGCAGAAATTCTTTTGGGAAAGACCTTGCCTGGGTTTCTGGTTGGCACTGCGGAAGGATCGCTGATTATCTTTATGGCCGTGTTTTGGTTTCACGTTCCTTTTACCGGCAGCCTGCTGGGTCTCTACATCGGTCTGCTCTGCTTTCTTTTCTCCTCGGTTGGAATCGGGTTGATGATTTCGTCTCTGGCCGTTACTCAACAGCAAGGGCTTCTTGGCGTCTTTCTCTTCATGGTGCCGGCTATCGTTCTCTCCGGATTCGCGACCCCGATCGCAAATATGCCCCAGGCTGTGCAATACATCACACTGCTTGATCCATTGCGATATTTCCTTGTTATCTTGCGGGGCAGTTTTCTGCAAGGCGGAGGCATCGCCCTTTTCTGGCCGCAGTATTGGCCCCTGCTGACAATTGGGCTAACCGGCATGATCGTGGCCGGCAACCTCTTTCGCAAGCGCCTCGCATGATGGAGGCGATTTCTCCCGCAGCACGCACCAAGAGCGCAGGGCGCTCTCCATGCCAAGCCATGGTGGGATGTGCCGTACTGGAGCGAGTTGCTGTGACCAATGACTGAAAGAAGGTCTGAAGTTTATGGCGATTCTCGGTAGTTTTGCACGACTGCTTGCGCTGGCCTTGTAGCGGGAATCAACACGCTAAACAAATACGCTGCGCGCTCCGGAGCGATGAGCGCGCACTGGCCTTGACCGCGATTTCTGCGCTCCTCGTCGCGAAAGAGTGCCGCCGTGAATTTGTCTCTGCTGCCGGTCGCTGTCCGGCTACGCGCCGAAGGGTCGCCCTGCGCTCACCCAACTTTCGCAGTTGGAATGACAAGTGGTTTGTTTTTCAATGCAGGCATAACGAAGTGTTCACGACGCGTGTGCAAATTCGAGGCGGGTGGGGATCTCCAGACCGGGCCGTTGAAGCAGCATGACTTGATGGTCCGTGGGGCGGCTGACACAGCGCTTGCGGATGGAGATGCCCTCTCGATGCGCCGCTCAAAACGATCGTGCATGGCTTGTTCCTTGAGCCGGCGCTGGGCGCTGCGGCAAAGAACGGACCCTTCCTCTCCGTCCGGCGCCGGGGTTTCCGAAGTCCTCGCGCGTGGTGGGCTCGAAGGGGTCCTATGCGGTATAAAATGGAGCGCACGGACAGTAACTGTTTACCGGCACATCCGATTCACGACCCAGGAGCCGCCTCCATGAAATCCCATCTTTCTCGACGCGCATTTCTTGCTTCCGCCGCGGCCACTGCCCTCCCTGCCGCAATTGCCCAGGCTCAGCCGGGCCTGGCGGGTGCGCTGCAGTCGCTGGCCGGCGCGGCGCCGCCCGCGGCAGGCGGAGATTCCTGGAGAGACGCCGGCGTCATCGACGTCTCCCGCTCGCCTTACGCCAAGCTGCGGAGCGTGCCGGTCCGCGCGGTCGAAATTCGCGAGGGTTTCTGGTCCAAACGCCGCGCCACCAACGTCGATTCCAGCATTCCCTCGATGCACGACGAGCTGGTCGCGCATGGGCGCATGAACAACTTCCTCCGGCTCGAAGGGAAATCCTCCGCGCCGCAGACCGGGCCGGTCTACTCCGACTCCGACATCTATAAGTGGACCGAGGCGGCGGCGTTCACGCTACAGAGCGGGGATCGGCCGCAACTGCACGCCACCGCGATAGAGATGATCCGCAAGGTGGCGGCTACGCAGGAGCCGGGGGGCTACCTGGACACGTATTACCAGGACGATCGCAAGCCGCTGCGCATGCTCTATCCGACCCAGGAAACCGGCCACGAGCTTTACTGCATGGGGCACATGCTGCAGGGGGCGATTGCGATGTACCGCGCCACCGGCGATCGCACGCTGCTGGATGCGGGCATCCGCTTCATCGACGAGTTTCTGCTGCCCAACTACGGTCCCGCGCCCAACCAGAAGGGAATTGTCGCCGGCCATCCCGAGATCGAGATGGCGCTGATCGAGCTCTACCGCACGACGGGCAACCGCGAATACGTGGATCTCGCCGGCTACATTCTGCACGGCGATCCGCGCATTCCGCTGCGCCCGCAACAGATTGTATACATGTTCTGCGGGATCCCGTTCACGGAACGCACCCACCTGGAAGGCCATGCGGTGCGCGCCATGTATGCCTGCTGCGGCGCCACCGACTACTACATGGAAACCGGCGATGCCGCTTACTGGAAGACCCTCAATCGGCTGTGGGAAGATCTGACCCGCGACCAGATGTATGTGACCGGCGGAGTGGGAGCGCGGCAGACCGGCGAAGCCTTCGGCGATCCGTACGAGCTGCCGAATGCGCGCGCCTACGGCGAAAGCTGCGCCGCCATCGGAGTGATGATGTGGAACTGGCGCATGCTGGCGGCCAGCGGAGAGGCGCGCTTCACAGACGTAATCGAGCGCGCGCTCTACAACGGCATCAACTCCGGCATGTCGCTGGACGGGCGCACCTATTGTTACCGCAACCCGCTGGCGTTCGATCCTTCCGGCGAGGCAGGCGACCGGCATGAGCCGAACGACAAGATCCGCAACCCCTGGTACGACACCACCTGCTGAGATCGGA
>JAJZNH010000313.1 GCA_021811745.1 Acidobacteriota bacterium | reverse complement strand
TTCATCTATACGCCGTCGTACCACCACGCGCGGTCCTTCACCACCGGTCCCGAAAATGTGAAGCGCGGCACGAATTTGTCGAAATGAATGCCGTTGACCTGGCGCCACGAGGGAAAGAAGTTGGTTGCGTTGAAGCGGAACTTGTTGTCGCCCATGCCGGTGTTAAAGGCGACCACACCGCCGGTGGAGCGGCCATATTGCACCGGGTAGCGGGTGGTCTCCTCGTCGATGGAGCGCACCGCATCGGCGCTCACGCGCATGTCGAGGGTGCCCTCGACCGGAGAGCGCACGTCGAATCCGTCGATGGTATCCAGGGTCTCCCAGGTCTCGGAGCCGTCCACGTGCACCTGCTCGGTGCTGTCCTGCACGATGCCCGGATAGAACGGGAGAAGATAACGGATATCGCGGGAGGTCTGGTAGGGGATATTCACGATCTCCGGGGTGTTCATGATGTGCTGATCGGAGACCTGCTGGGTGTCGATGCCAGGCGCCGAGGCGGTGACATTCACCTGCTCCTGAACGATCTGCTCGTGCGCCATCACGATGCGAACGCTGCCGGACGCGGGATCGACGCTCGTCTCCTGAGCCTGGTAGAAGTTGGGTTTGGCGGCGTGGATGGTGTAAGGCGCGCTTTCCTGCAGGCGGTAGGAACTGCGGCCGGCGTAGTCGGTGTGCAGTTGCAGCGGTGGCTTGCCTGGCTGCTCGATGGAGACTTGCGCGCCGGGAATAGCGACGCCGTTTTCGTCGACTACGGTAAGGGTGACGCTGGAATGGGGCGCGGGCGACTGCGCCGTGCCGATGGGCATCTGCGCCAGGGCGGGAAGGACGCACAGCAGGAGCGGCAGGCCGGACACAGCCCGCATTCCCCAATCAGGATGCGACATGAAGACCAACCGGTAAACGATATCGCGCATCGGGCGCAAGTATACCGCCAGCTGCGCTGCGCGATTGGATGCAGATCGACCGGGGTGGGACTTACGAGCCCTGCTGCATCTCCAACTCGGAGTAGTGCGGCATCTCGGAAGCATGCGGCTCGGTGACTTTGCGGCCCTCGGCGCCGAAGCGGGGGATGCGCCAGAGGCCAAGTTTGTGAGCCGCGAAGCCGACGGTGGTGGCCAGCACGCCCAGGCCATACTTCACGCTGCGGCGGAAGTTGATGGAGGAGGCACCTTCAAAGTACTTGGTGGGGCAGGAGATTTCGCCGATGCGGAAGCCGAACATCACGGCCTGGGCAATCATCTGGTTGTCGAAGACGAAATCGTCGGAGTTTTCGAGCAGCGGCAGCTTTTCCAGCAGCTCGCGCGAGAAGGCACGGAAACCGGTGTGATATTCGGAGAGCTTGACGCCCAGGAACAGGTTTTGGAAGGCCGTAAGCAGACGGTTGGAGATGTATTTGTACACCGGCATCCCGCCCTGGAGCGCGCCGCCGCCGAGGATGCGCGAGGCCAGCACCATGTCATAGACGCCGCTGGCGATCATGCCCGCCATGGCGGGAACCAGCAAGGGGGTGTACTGGTAATCGGGATGGACCATGACCACGATGTCGGCGCCCGCGGCCAGCGCCTCGCGATAGCAGGTCTGCTGGTTGCGGCCATAGCCGAAGTTGGCGTGGTGGACGAAGGTCTGCACGCCGAGGCTGCGCGACAGTTCTGCCGTATTGTCGCGGCTCGAATCGTCGACGAGGATCTTGATATCGACCAGGTCGGTGAGTTCGCGGACGGTCTGCTCGAGCGTTTTCTCGGCGTTATAGGCCGGCATCACCACGGCGATTTTTTTCCCGTTGATCATGGTTCAACTCCTCAGAAATCCCGTTCCTCTTTCCTGCCCCCTTGCAAGCCGCGGCGGCGGATCCAATCAGACCGGTCCCGTGGTCCGCCGATGCTCGCAGCTCCGGCATCGGGTAGGGTACGATGCGCGCGGGGATGGCATCCGGCTCGACCAGCCACACAGTCCGGTTCCGATAGTATTTCATCAATTGCTCATTTTCGGCAGGATCCATGTCCCGCGCCCATACGACTTTAGACTGATAAATGTCCGCGGAGTTGTAAACCCACTCGTCGAATGGGTTGTGCTTTGCGGAATAGCGCACGAGCACCAGTTGTCCTCCTGGAAGCCGGTCGAGTCGATGCTCAATGGAAGCCCGTTCGGTACCGAATTGCTCCGGGCCGGACCAGACGCAGTTCCATGCCGGAGGCCATTCACATTGAGCAATTTGAAGAGGCCGCGCAAAGACTCGCAAAGCGGAGAGAGCGACACAAGAGAAGACGGTCAGCCGCACGATTTGCATTCCCACCGGCTTGCCTTCCGGTTTCCATAGCCGCAGATGCCGCATCATCTGCAATCCGATGGCGTAGATTGCCGCCACGAATGGAGCGATGTAGTGCGGCAGATAGAAAATCTCGATGGACATTCCACCGGCGAGGACCAATATGCATATGAGTAGAAAACGGATGCGGCGGTCAAGAAACACCCGCCGGACCATAATGAGTGGGAAGAGCAGTGTAAAGCCGCAATAAAAGAGGAAAAAGTAAACCACTTTTTCGAAGGAAAAGGGGAGGAAGCCTTTCAGCGTATGGACGGCGAGATAGAATTTGAGTTCGTCTTCGTGGTAGAACCTGCGCATCACCACGAAGCGGTAGTGCGGCTCGGGCCGCGGGTTCTGCCAGATGTAATAGGGCGCGATCGCGTACTGCTGCCGGTCGAGCGTGTAGGGTAGCGTGGTCGTTTTCCCAAACGTCTTCAGGTCGTAGTAGCCCAGCCAAGCCACGGTGCAGGCGATCAGCGCCAGGGGCAAGACCGCCCGGCGGGCCAGCACGGCAGTTGGCGGCCGGTTGGCGCCTTTCAGAATCCAGCGGCCCAGAACGGCGCCGACAGGGAGGCAAAGAAGCACACCTTCGTAAGGGCGGGTGAGGGCGAGGATCGAGATCCCCGTGCCAATCAACAGTCCGTACCGGAATCGCGAGGTTTTAAGCAGCCGCGGCAGCGCGCCCAGCACGAACGCGCCTCCCAACGCGGCCAATGAGCCGCCAGCATGATAGGTATTGGTCCAGTAGCTGAAAACGCCCAGTCGCAGGACCGCAATGCATCCCCCCAGCAGCGCCCAATTGGCCGGCAGCCAGGCTTGAAGCGCCCAGGTCAGGACACCGCACATGAGCGCGCTGGAGAGCAGGATTGCGAGCCATGGATTGTGAAGGACGACCTGCCCGGCAGCCAGCAAGAGCCCCTGCCCGGGAAAGTACATGGACTGGTATGTCGGCGCCATGGTGATGTGGATGCTCTCGAAGTGCGTCCACATGGTGGGCGTGGGATTGGTGAGCCGGCCATGCGCGAAGGTGTCGGCAGCCAGCAGAAAACTGAAATCGTCAGGGACAAACGGCAGCGGAGCGGGCAAGAGCGGCAGAACCGCGATCCGCAGCACGAGCACACTCATCCCGATGCATACTGCAGCCAGCCCCTGGCGGCGGGCGAGCCCGGCAAACCACTTTTCGATTTGCGCAAAAATGCCCGCGCCCAGCGTGGGCCATGCGAAAGACGCCACGGCCGTTGTGGCCGCAAGTCCCAACTCGATGATCATCAATGAGGGGTTGGGGCGGGTGGCGTCGGGCAGCATGGCGAATCAATGTCCTGTGTTCTGCAATCGGGGAAATGGGTCCGGATCATCGGCGTTCTACGGCAGAACCAGGACTCCTCCTGCCTCGATGCGAGTTTCGCATCCGGGCTGTTCCGTCTGTACGTTGCGCTTGGAAACGAGATTCTTGCTCAGTGCCCATCCTCGTAATGTTGCGGGCCGAGCGATGTGCTGACGCTGCTGAACACGCCGGTGACGGAGGTCGCGACCTGACGTACACCGGAGATGGCGGCGAGTGCAATCAGGCTCGCCAGGAGCGCATACTCGACCAGATCCTGGCCGGCTTCCCGGAAGATGAGGTTCTGTAACCTGAGACGCGACCTTGAACGTGTTGTGCGCAATCTTATTGCCTCCGTCGCAGTTCCGGTTTCTGCAAAAAACGGGGCGAGCATCCGACAAATTGGAGGTTCCAACCGGGCCGGAACGGAAGGTTCGCTTCGGTTCATGCCGGCGCCGGGGAGCCGTTGATCTTGGCGGGGCAAAGCGGTGAACGGTTTGCCCCGCAAAGAGGCTGAGGTCCTGGGACGGGATGAATTCCTGGACCGGCTACAGCGAGTTGCTGATGCTGGAAAAGACCTTGGTAACAGCGCCGGCAACATCGTTCACGCCGGTGATGGCGGCCAGGGCAATCAGGCTGACCAGCAGCGCGTACTCAACCAGGTCCTGACCTTCTTCACGATCCTTCAGGTCCTGGAACTTCACAAAGAGGTTCATCATCAGGGTGTTCATTTGATCTGTTCTCCGTTGGTGTTTTATCCCAGCCTCAGCCGGGGCACTCCGGTACTTGCATCCCGCGTGCCATTCGGGGTGTTGGGGGTCGATCTTTTAAATTCAAGGTGTTACGAAATGGACG
>JAJZNH010000228.1 GCA_021811745.1 Acidobacteriota bacterium | reverse complement strand
GCGCCGGTGGTGTTCAAGCGCGATCAGCCTCTCAGCTTCTGGATGCAGGTCTATAATCTGGGGATTGATCAGGCAACCAAGAGCAATCAGGCCACGGTGACGTATGAGATCACCGATGCGAAAAACGGAAATGTGCTTCTTCAGAATGAATTGCAGTCCAAGGAACTGGAGGCGCATAGCGATCAGTTAACTCTGGAGAAAACTTTGCCTATTGCAGGCCTTTCGCCAGGCAAATATAACGTCACGATCAAAGTAAATGATGCAATTTCGAAACAACAGATTGCACAATCGGCGCCTTTTGTCGTCGAATAGATACATCGTGAATTTTTCACCGCGCACCAAGGGGTAAACGAGCCTGAGATTCCGTATCCTGCGCGGGTTTTTGAATTGGCAAGTGGACTGCCGGGACGCTAGCGGCTCGCTCACAATAGTGATGAAGCACAGGATTCATCTCGCTTGCATCGCCGCGCTGATTGCTCTCGGCTCCGCTTCCGTTCCCGGAGTCGCAGCGTCGGTGTCAGGAGTGGTGTGTAATTCGGCAGGCGTGCCCCAGATTGGGGCGGTCGTGCAGTTACTCCGGCCCGATCTGAGCGTGGTAGCCAGCGTCTACACCAACAGCGCCGGTCATTTCGTGATTTCTTCGGTGCTGCCAGGTCATTATTCACTCAAGGCTATGGGGCCCTCCTTCCTGCCATCGCTGCGCGAGAATGTGCGCGTTCGCACCAGCACGGTTGTCAACCTGACCCTGAACACGCTCTATGAGGTCATGCAATGGTTCCCGGCACAGCCGCGCGACGGGAAAGACCAGGAGGATGACTGGACCTGGACGCTGCGCTCGACGGCCAACCGGCCACTCCTGCGCTGGCTTGAAGACGGGCCGCTGGTCGTGGTTTCGGACGGGCGGGACACGCAGCCAAAATTGAAAGCGCGCCTGATGGCGACAGGACAGGCTGGAACGTTTGGCGAGGATGGCCAGCGCATCTCCGCCACGATCGAAGATACGCCCGCCGGCAGCCGGGAATTGCTGGCGCGGGTGGATTTTTCTCCGAACACGAATGCGGGAATGGAGTCAATGCTCGGTTTTCGCCAGGATCTGGGCCTGGCCGGTTCAGTCCAGTCGGTTGCGGCTGTGACAGTGAATCCTGCGATCACAGCGGGTTCGGCGCAGGGCCTGAATGAGGCTGGCATTCGCACCTCGCAGACGATGCACATGGGCGATGCGCTGCAGGCGGAGGTTGGTTCCACCCAGGTATTTGCACGCTTTGCTGCGCAATCTCCCAATACGGTCTTTACCTCGCTCCCGTTCGCCTCGGTGGATTGGCACAGCAGCGACACGACCATCCACTACCGCATGTCCACCATCATGCCCAACCCGGAGGCGGTCGATGACTCGGAGGCCGAAGCCTGGCTCCCTGAGATCTCCACCCGTGCGGGCGGCCTGGTGGTTGAGCACGGTTTTCATCAGGAGATCGGCTGGGAGCGGAGCACCGATGTTTCGGGTATATCCGTTACGTTTTATTCGGACAGCATCAAGAATCCCGTAGTCGAGGGCATGGGAAACTTTGCGCCTGCCGCCAGCAGCGGCGATCCGGTGGCCTCAGCCGTGCTGTTCGATCACGTCAGCGGACTGTTCCGCACCACCGGTCCGAACTTCTCTTCGACCGGGATGCAAGCCAGCTTCGATCGCCAGTTGCCGGGCGGAAACCGCATCCGCCTGAGCTACGCCAATGGCGATACGCTGATCATTTCGGCGCAACAGCCGCAGTCCGCCCTCAATGGGATGCTGGCCGGTATCCAACCGCGCTATGCCCAGATGTACTCGCTCTCTCTCTCCGGCACAATTGACGGAACGAAGACGCACTGGCGGGCCACCTATCGCTGGCAGCCGGCAAACACCGTCACTCCGGTTGCGCCATTCGCGCTGAACGCGGATGCTCCCTTCCTGAATCTTCATTTCCGCCAGCCCATTCGCCTGAGCCGTGATAATGCCTGCGGCTTCGAGGCGTTGATCGATGTGCAGAACCTGCTCGCGCAGGGATACCGTCCTTATGTGCTGAGCGATGGTTCGCTCCTGCTCTTCTCTCAGGACCAGCGCGGCTTCCGCGGCGGTCTGGCCTTCACCTTCTAAAGCTGCAGAGCCGGCGCCGCCCGCTCTCGCCCGTTTCAACGAAAAATCGAAACTTTCGGCGCGCTGCCGTTGCGGCTGTTGCGCGTCCGTGACGGCGCGCGAAGCCCGTACCTTGAGCTGTGTCCCTCTGGGACTTGCCATGTGGAGCGCGGATGATTACATTGGCCCGGAGGAAATATCTTCATGCACAAGCTCACTTCATTCGCTCTTCTTGTCGCGTCCCTTCTTGCTTTTGCCTTGATTCCGCTGGCTTCGGCGGTTGAAGCTCCCCGGCTCGAAAAGAAGGACGGCCGCTATGCTCTTCTGGTCGAAGGCCGACCCTTTCTGATTCTCGGCGGCCAAATTCACAACTCCAGCGCCTGGCCCAGCGAACTGCCGGAGGTGTGGCCGTCGCTCGCCGCGCTTCACGCCAACACTGTCGAAGCCCCGGCCTACTGGGAACAGATCGAACCCCAGGAGGGACACTTTGACTTCAGTAACGTCGATCAACTTGTCGAAGGTGCGCGCGCTCATCACCTGCATCTGGTTCTTTTGTGGTTCGGCACATGGAAGAACGGCAACATGCAGTATGCGCCGGTATGGGTCAAGACTGATCCCAAGCGTTTTCCGCGCATGATCCGGCCCGATGGCGAGCCGACGGATGTGCTCTCGGCTAATTCGCGCGCCAATCTCGATGCGGACAAGGCCGCTTTCACGGCGTTGATGCGTCACCTCAACCAAATTGACGGCGAGCAGCACACCATCTTGCTGGTGCAAGTGGAGAATGAATCGGGCGACATCGGCAGCGTGCGCGATTTTTCGCCCGAGTCGAACCGCGAGTTTGCAGGCCAGGTGCCAGCCGATCTTCTGGCCTTGGCCCACAAACAGCCAGGCACGTGGCGCCAGGTCTTTGGCGCCGATGCAGACGAGACTTTTCAGGCCTATTATCAGGCCAGGTATATGAATGAGATCGCGGCTGCGGGCAAAAAGGAGTTCAGCATCCCGTATTACATGAATGTCTGGGTCAGCCACCCTATGGTGGCGTTGCCGCAGCGGCAAGTGGAATTGCCGGGCATTCTCTATCCCAGCGGAGGAGCCGTGCAGCATCTCATCTGGCTCTGGAAGGGGCTGGCGCCGTCGATCGACATCATCGGGCCGGATCTCTACACCACCGACTTCAGCACCTATAAGGAACTCATCCGCACGTATCACCGGCCCGACAATCCACTTTGGATCCCGGAGACCGGAAACAGCGATAGCTATGCGAAGTTCTTTTTCTATGCGCTGGGCCAGGGGGCAATCGGCTTCTCTCCCTTCGGCGTGGACCATCCGGACGGAAAAATTGCCGGAGACCGATCGCTCGACGGGCACGCTCGTAACTTTGCGCTGATCGGGCCTATGGACCGCGAGATTGCCCAACTCGAGTTCGAGGGCAAGCTCAAGACCAGCGTGGAGGAGCCCGGGAAGCCAGAGCAGGAACTGGACTTCGGAGACTGGCAGGCGACTGTGGCATTTGGCTTTCCGCAGCCCGACGGCCGCAGGGCTCCCGGAACCAGAGATGCGCATGGGGTCGCGCTGGTGGCGCAACTGGGTCCCAATGAGTTCCTGGTCGCCGGTTTCGATGCAAGCGTCAAATTCCATCTGCCGGGAAAGCTCCCCAATATCCGCTCGCAAATCCTCACTGCCGAGCAGGGAAGTTATGTAAATGGCGTCTGGAAGATGACGCGGTTGTTGAACGGCGACGAAGTGGACCGCGGCTTGCGTTTCCACCAGCAGCCGGAGGTGGTGCGCGTGCGGATGGGAAGATTTTAGCGATGGCCGCCGGCGCAGCGCAGGCAGCTTCAACTGTCGGAGAGGTGCATCCATGAACCCGCAGGAGATAAGCCGCCGTACCGCGCTGAAGGCCGGCATTGCCGCTACCGCGTTGGCGTCAATGTCCGGCATGGTGAAGGGCGAAAAAGCGGCGGACAAGAAGCGCAGGATTCAGCAATCGGTCTGCCGGTGGTGCTACCAGCAGATTCCATTAGATCGCCTGTGCCAGTCCGCGGCGCAGATCGGGCTTCTGGGTATCGACCTGCTGCCGCCTGAACAGTATGAATTTCCGCGCAGGTACGGGCTCATTTGTACCATGGGCAAAGCCGGCGGCGGCGACATCAAGAACGCGCTCAACCGCATTGAGAACCACGCCGCCATCGAAGCAGCATTCCGCAAGAACATCCCGCTGGCGGCAAAGGCGGGCGTGCCCAACGTCATCACCTTCTCCGGCGACCGCCGCGGCATGAGCGACGACGAAGGTGCGCGCAATACCGTCATCGGCCTCAACCGCGTAAAGAAGATTGCCGAAGACAACGGCGTTACCATCTGCCTGGAACTGCTCAA
>JAJZNH010000052.1:4184-4495 GCA_021811745.1 Acidobacteriota bacterium | reverse complement strand
CTATCGCACCTTTGCAACATCCGACTCGCCTGCAATTCGCGATGCCAGCCCCACGGTTGTTCTCATTCCGGGCCTGGGCATGTTCAGCTTTGGCAAGAACAAGACCGAGGCGCGGATTACGGGCGAGTTCTACACAAATGCGATTCACGTCATGGAGGGCGCCAGCCTGTTGGCCGACGGCGAAGTCGCCGGGCCCGTTCCGCAGTGCGGGGATGAGATGGATCCGGCCAGCTTCAGGGTCTTTTCCAATTATGTTGCCCTGCCCGCCGCGGAAGCCTTTCGCATCGAATACTGGGCTCTCGAAGAAGCGA
>JAJZNH010000052.1:0-4174 GCA_021811745.1 Acidobacteriota bacterium | reverse complement strand
GAAGATCCGGCGCCAGCCCCCTGAAAAGGAACTCAGCCGCCGGGTAGCGGTCATCATTGGGGGAGCCAACGGTATTGGACGTGAAGTGGCCTTCCTGGCTGCCAGCCGCGGCGCGCATGTTATCGTCGCCGATCGCGATGAGGCTGGCGCGGCGAAGGTCGTCGCTGATCTTGAAGCTGTGACTTCGCGGGAGTTCCTGCTGAGCGCCGCGGTGGATATTCGCAGCCGCGAAGCGATTGCCAGCATGCTCAAGGCGGCTGTGGCCGCGTTTGGCGGCGTGGACATTCTGGTTAGCACTGCTGCGATGTACGCGTCCACGCCGGACGGTAACATCCCGGATTCGATGTGGGCGACTACGCTTGATATAAACGTTACCGCTAACTACCTTATGGCGGACGAAGTTGCCAAAATATTTGAAGAGCAGGGTCTGCATGGAACCATCGTCTTTACCAGCTCGGCCAATGCGGTTGTCGCCAAGCGCGGCAGCGAAGCCTATGACGTAAGCAAGGCCGCCCTCTCGCATCTTATCCGCGAGCTGGCGGTGGGTCTTGGCCCGAATGTTCGCGTCAATGGCATCAGTCCGGCTACGGTAGTCAAGGGTTCCACGATGTTCCCGCGCGACCGCGTGCGCGCCTCATTAACCAAGTACAACATTCCTTTCCAGGAGTCGTTCAGCGATGAGGAGCTGCGCAGCCGGTTGGCCGCTTTCTACGCGGAGCGCACGCTGACGAACAAGGAGATCGATCCGGTCGACTGTGCGGAGGCAATCCTGTTTCTGGCTAGTCCCCGCTCGCGTTGCACCACGGGCCACCTGATTCCCGTGGACGGTGGTTTGACCGAGGCATTTTTGAGATAAGCTGGCGGCGGAGCCACCGGGAACGGAGACTGATCTGCTGTGATCCAAGAGCCTGCGCGTGTCGCCATTGATTTAGGCGCTGAAAGCTGCCGTGTATCGCTGCTTCGGTGGATAGACGGCAAGCCTTCCATCGAGATTATTCACCGCATTCCAAATGGACCCGTGCATCGTGGCGATTCCCTGTACTGGGATCTGAAGGCTATTCTCTCCGGCCTCGAAGACGGGCTCCGCAAGGCCGCGCAAGCCGCTCCTGAAGGTATCGCATCCATTGGCGTAGATAGTTGGGGCGTGGACTATGTCCGTATCGGGCCGGATGGAGGCGCGCTCCGCGACCCATTCTGCTACCGCGATGAGCGTACTGTAGCGGTCAAGGAAGCGGCCGACCGGATCATTTCGCCCTTCGATCTCTACCAGCGCACCGGCGTGTTGCCACTGCGCATCAACACCGTCTACCAGTTACTGGCCGATCCGGCCGCAGGTATTGATCCGCGCACCCCATGGATCACTCTGCCGGATTACATCCACTATTGGCTTGGCGGACGCCGCGCCTCGGAGTACACCCACGCCACGCACACTGGCCTTGTCGATCTGAAGACCCGCGACTGGTCGCGAGAGGTCTTCCGCGAGCTGAACCTTCCCATCGAAGCCGCGCCGCCGATCATCCATGCAGGGGAAGTTGTTGGTCGGCTGCAGGGTCCGCTGGCCGCGCTCGATGCGTTTCGTGCAACCCAGCTTATCGCGCCCGCGACACACGACACGGCCTCGGCTATTGCCGGCATTCCGTCCGACCTGAGCACAGGCGCATATCTCAGCACCGGCACCTGGTCCATTCTCGGCACGCTTACGGCTGTGCCTGTCACCACGCGGCACGCGTTCGACGCGGGATATATGAACCTTGGCGCCGCCACCGGGGACCTGCTCTTTCATTCGCTTATCAACAGCATGTGGGTGCTCAAACAGTGCATGGATGGCTGGTCTGCCGAGGGGCGCGGCTGGGCCATCGAGAAGCTGGTGCAGGAAGCCGCCACACGCAGCACCACGGGCGTGCTCGACATGGATGCCGAAGTGCTCCTGCTTGACACCGAGATGCCGCGGCGCATCAACGGCGAACTCCAGAGGCTCGGCTTCGATCCCATTCCCGACGTGGCCGGGAATGAACCGCTCTTCGCGCGGGTCATCTTCGAGAGCCTGGCGGTGCGCTACGCTGCCGCTCTGGCCAATCTGGAGAAGATGCTCGGCCGCAAGCTGGAGCGCATTCACATGATCGGCGGGGCTACGCGCAACAAGCTGCTCGTGGAACTCACCGAGAAGCGTACCGGCCGGCCCGTCGAGGTGGGTGAAACAGAGAGCTCCACCATTGGCAGCCTTGCCATTCAACTTGCTTCCAGCGAAAGCGGTGGACAGCCTGTCCGTCCCGAGGCCCTGCGGCAGTGGGCAAAGCAGCTTTGCGGCCGGTAGGCTGCCGGCTTGTGCTTCCGGGATGGGGTAAGGCAGCAGCGCTTTGGTGCGCGTAGAAATTGACTCTCGATAGCTGTTCTCGATATTTCCTGACAAATTCCGAGCAGGACGCAGATGTGTTGGATGCGGCAAAGCCGTCTCTTCAACGGAACTGATCCCGACCTCTGCTTCTCTCGCTCAGTTACAAGCCACTACGGGTGCTGCGGAGTGGTTGCATCCAGGATAGGCGTGGATCTGCCTTCGATGGTTCTGTCCGGCGTGCCCTGAAGGTCGAAGACAATGACATCATTATCGCCTTTGCGGAGCCATGGTCCGGGAAGGTAGAGCGTCTTTTGTGGGCCGATGTCCCAGATGCGCCCAATGGGGTGGCCGTTCACCCAGACAAAGCCTTTGGTGAAGTCGCTGGTGTCCAGGAAGGTGTCGCCAACGCGATCGACCTGCAGCGTGCCGCGATAGAAACACGCTCCGGTGCATTTCGCCGCGCGGAAGGGAAGCTTTTCCGGGTCGTTCATGGGCAGGGAATAGATTTGCCATCCGGTGAGCGGTTTGCCTGCCAGCGTAACCTGCTTCGTGATGCCCTGGCGTTCGCCGCGAATGGCCAGCGAGAAGTTGACCCGGCCGCTGTTTTCTACCAGGATGTCGAGGCGCGTGTTGCGGCCTTTGAGATCGACGGGAAGACGATTCTGATTGAGGCGCCGATCCAGGGTGCCGAGGAGTTTCCCGTTAGCGTAGATCTGCGCGTAGTCGTGCAACTCATCGAGGACGAGATCGCCCTTCACCGGCTCTGGTACCACGATCCGATAGAGGATGTAGCCGTAGGCCTGGCCGATGTCTTCCATGCTGAGGACCTGGGTGGAATGAATGGGCGTGGGCAAAGTGCTCCAGAGAGAGACCGACTGCCGCAGCGTGATAGCGGGCACGGCAACCGGAGCGGCAATCGAGGGTACGGGTGGCGGCGTAATTCCAGTGGCTTTGGCGATGACGTCGCGGAACATGTAGTACTTCTTTGTGGGATGTCCGCTTTCATCGAGCGCTGCGTCGTAGTCGTAGCTGGTGACGTCGGGTTCGTATTTGCCGTGGTCCATGTTGGCGCCGTTCATCCAGCCAAAGCTGGTGCCGCCGTGAAACATGTAGATGTTGAGGGAGTAGCCCTGGTGAAGCATCCAGGCGATCTCATCGGCCTGCTGCTGGGCATTGGTGGTGTGATGCTTTTCGCCCCAGTGATCGAACCAGCCGTCCCAGTACTCGCCGGTCATGAAGGGGCCGTTGGGACGAAGGCGATGGAGCGTTTCAAATGCGTGCCTGGCGTCGCCGGGGGCGAAGTTGATCACGGCCGGCAGTTCGGGCAAGGCTCCGTTGGGTATCTCCGCGGGACCATCGGCAGTGTAGAGGAGCGCCTTGGTAAAACCGGCATCGAGGATCGCGTGGTGAATCTGCTCCATGTAGGCATGGTCGCTGCCGAAGGAGCCATACTCATTTTCGACCTGGACGGCGATGATCGGGCCGCCATCGCCGATCTGTAGAGGGGCAAGCTCCTTGCCGAGCCGCATGAGCCAGCGCTTTGCCGGGACCATGAATCTGGGATCCGTGCTGCGCACCACAATGCCACGCTGCTTGAGGAGCCATGCAGGATAGCCGCCCCACTCCCACTCCGCGCAGACGTACGGCCCGGGCCGGAGAATCACGTACAGGCCCTCCTGCTGCGCCTCGCGGATGAACTCAGCCACATCGTACTGGCCGGAGAAGTCATATACGCCGGGACGCGGCTCATGTACGTTCCAAAAGACGTACGTGGTGACGGTATTGAGGCCCATGGCCTTGGCCATCCGCAGGCGCGCGCGCCAGTAAGCGCGTGGAACG
>JAJZNH010000713.1 GCA_021811745.1 Acidobacteriota bacterium | reverse complement strand
AGCCGGGCCATGTTGACCATGGAGGAGTTGATGGCGATGGCGTTGCCCAGGTCTTCACGGTCCTCGATCATCTGCACCATGAAGGACTGGCGGCCCGGCATATCGAAGGCGTTGATGGTCCCCTGCATCACGCTGAGAACGAGGATGTCGGCGATGGTGATGCGATGGGAGAGCGTGAGCGCGGCCAGGGCGAACGACTGCATCATGGAGAGCGACTGCGTCCAGACAAGGATGCGGCGGCGGTTGAGGCGGTCGACCCAGACGCCGGCAAACGGAGCGATCAAGAAGGTGGGGATCTGGCCGGCAAAGCTGACGGTGCCAAGCAGCAGGGCGTTGTGGGTGAGGCGGTAGACGAGCCAGGCGGTGGCGATGCGCGTCATCCACGTGCCGATGAGCGAGATGCTCTGGCCGCCGAAGAAGAGTCTGAAGTTTCGATGGCGCAGGGCGCGCCAGGCATGCGAGGCACCGCCGAATACGCTGGTTGTGAGCGCTCTGGGTTGAGACGGGCTCTCTGCGCGTTGGTCGGTATTGCCGACGTTCACCATTGCTCTGTCATAGGATGCTGCGGACCACCCGAAGGTGCGGCCTGCGTTCAGGAATGCCGGAACCGTACTATTTCTGCATCTGGTAGTCGACTTTGGCGGTCTTGGCAGCGGTTTGCTTGGCGGTTGGCAGTTGCGTGATGTCCCAGCCTCCGCCCAGGGCCTGCACGAGCTGGACGGTCGAGACCATCTGGGAAACCTGATCGGCGTTGAGCGTGGCCTGCGCGGCGAGCAAGGTGTTCTGGGCGATCATTACGTCCACGTAGGGATCGACGCCGGTGTTGTAGCGTTCCATCTCAATGTTCAGGTAATCCTCCGCTGCCTGCACGGCTTCCTTCTCGCGCAGAATTTCCTGGGAGTAGACGCGCGTGGCCGCCAGGGAGTCCTCCACCTGCTGGAAGGCGGTGAGGACAGTTTGCCGATAGTTGGCCAGGTCGCCGTTGTAGATGGCTTCGTACTGATGAAGCTGGGCTATATAGAGGCCGCCATCGAAGATGACCTGCGAGACGGAGGGGCCGATGGCCCAGGTGCGGCTGGGCATACCGAACAGATCCTTGAAGATAGCGGCCTCGACACCGGCAGATGCGGAGATCGTAACGTCGGGGAAGAAAGCCCCGTAGCCGATGCCGATGGTGGCGTTGGCGGCGGCGAGCGTGCGCTCGGTGGAGGCGACATCCGGCCGCCGTTCGAGCAGTTGTGAGGGAACTCCAATAGGAATGGCCGGCGGCGTGTAGATCAGCGGCCGAACGGGGATGGAGAAATCGGTGGCAATTTGCCCCGTCAGCATGGCGATGGCATGTTCATACTGGGCGCGCAGCAGGCCCACTGCCTGGGCCGCCGCCTGGGCCGAGGACAGAGTCGTTTGGGCTTCCGCCACCGAGATGTAGTCGCCGATGCCGGTGGTGTACTGCGCCTGGGCGTAGTCCAGAGACTTTTGATCGGCGGTGACAGTGTCGTCGAGGATCTTCTGCAGCATGTCCTGGCCGCGGATCTCGAAGAAGAACTCCGCCAGCGAGGCCTGCTCGACAAGCTTTTCCAATGCAAGGTCGGCGGCGTTGGCCTGGGCAGTGTACTCGGCCTGGCGTACCGTGTTACGGATCGTGCCCCAAAAGTCGGGCGTCCACGCAACATCGAGGGGCGCATTCCAGAGAGCGGCGGTTTTCCCCGTTGTGGCAGCGGTAGAGAAAGTTTGATTGGCGGAACTGCGAGTGCGCCGCCAAGTGGGAACGGCGGTAATGGTCGGCCAGTATTGGGAGCGCGCCTCCTGCACGATGGCGCGCGCGGCCATGTAGGTCTCGAAGGAAATTTTGATGTTCTGGTTGTTGGCGTTGAGCTGGCCTTCGAGCACGTTGAGCTCCGGCTCGTGAAAGATCTCCCACCAGTTGCCGCGGATCATCGCATCCTCGGGACGGGCGACTTTCCAGCCTTGGACATCCTGGAAGTTGACAGTGGATTCCTTGTAGTTGGTGGCCTTAATGACCGGCGGTGCGGGGGGATGATACTTGGGTCCCACGTTGCAGCCTGGCAGCAGCGCCAGGAGTGCGGACGCACCCGCGAATACGGCCAATCCATTTCGCGTCTTTCGCTCAAGCATTCTTATGCATCCTTGTTCTTTCACGACGTGGCCCCCTCGATGGTGGAAGGCAGTTCGTCGTGCGACTTGCCCAGCGCCCAAAGGCGCATCCGTTCCATGGCCAGATAAACGACCGGCGTTGTATAAAGCGTGAGGAGCTGGCTCAGCAGCAGCCCGCCAACAATGGTAATGCCCAGCGGCTGACGCAGTTCCGAACCGGTGCCGCGGCCAAAGGCCAGGGGCAGTGCGCCCATAATGGCCGACATGGTGGTCATCATGATGGGCCGGAAGCGCAGCACACAGGCTTCGAAGATGGCGTCGCGGGAGTTCTTGCCTTCGATCCGCTCGGCCTGCAGCGCGAAGTCGATCATCATGATGGCGTTCTTCTTCACGATGCCGATCAGCAGAATGATGCCGATGATGGAGATGACGTTCAGATCCATGTGAAAGAGCATCAGAGCCAGCATGGCGCCGACGCTGGCCGAGGGCAGCGTCGAGATGATGGTCAGCGGATGGACCAGGCTCTCATAGAGAATTCCCAGGACGATGAAGACCGCCAAAAGCGCCGTGGTGATGAGGATGGGCTCGGTAGAGAGCGACTGCTGATAAGCTTGAGCGTTGCCGGCAAAGAAGCCGTGAATCGTGCTCGGCATACCCAGCTTCTCTTCCATCTCCGTGATCTCGCGCGTGGCGTCGCTCAGCGAGACGCCATCGGCAAGATTGAAGGAGACGGTGGCCGACGGGAACAATCCGGTATGGTTCACCTGCAACGGCGTCGTACGGACAAGCGGTTCGACGGCATTCAGCAGTGGCGATACCGCATTCATGCCCCGACGGCCGGTGCCGGCCCCGCCGGTCAGGTAGATATTGTTCAGCGCGGAAGGATCCTGCCAGTACGGTGGCGCCACTTCCATCACCACGTAGTATTGATTGAGCTGCGTGTAGATGACCGAGACCAGCGACTGGCCGAAGGCGCTGTAGAGCGCGCGGTCCAGCGACTGCGCGGTCTGTCCCAGACGCGCGGCCTGGATGCGATTGTAGGTGAGCAGTTCTTCCAGGCCGCCGTTTTCCTGATCCGAGTTGATGTCTTCCAGACCGGGCAGGTGCTGCATGCGCTGCTGGAGGATGGGACCCCACTTTGCCAGGTCGTCGAAGTTGTCGGCCTGCAGTGTGTACTGGTAGAGGGCGTTGCTTTGACGGCCGCCCATGCGTATATCCTGGGCCGGCTGCAGAAAGATACTCGCCACCGGCAAGTGATTGAACTTCGGCCGCAGGCGGTTGATCACATCCATGGCCGAGGTCTGACGCTCGTTGCAGCCGGGTGCGCCCTCTTTACAGGAGTGGCCGATCGGCTTCAGCGAGAAATACATGAAGCCGCCGTTGCTGGGGCCGCCGCCGCCGGTATAGGACTCGACGTGCCCCACCGCGGAATCTTTGCTGATGATGTTGACCAGCGTCAGCGTCGAATAGCGCATGAAGGGAAAGGAGGCATCCTGCGGGCCCAGCAAGCCCCCAAAGATGGCGCCCGTGTCTTGGCTCGGAAAGAACCCCTTGGGGATGCGAATGATCACGATCACATTGAGGGCGATGGTGAGTCCGAGCACGATCAGCATCAGGGCGGAATTATCGAGCGCCCACTCCAGCGAATGACGGTAGATGTTGATCAGGGATTCGAAGAGCCGCTCGCTCAGGCGGTACAGAAAGTTGTGTCTCTCGTCCTTGTGCGGGGTCTTGAGCAGGTGAGCGCACATGCACGGGGTGGTGGTGAGCGAGATAACCAGGGACAGCGCAATGGCGATGGCCAGGGTGATGGCGAACTCGCGGAAGAGACGGCCGATGATGCCTCCCATCATGAGGATGGGGATAAACACCGCCACCAGCGAGGTGCTCATGGAAAAGACCGTGAAGCCAATCTCCTGCGCGCCCTTGAGGGCGGCGGCGAAAGGCTCCATGCCGGCCTCGAGATGCCGGGTGATATTTTCCATCACCACGATGGCATCGTCGACCACGAACCCGGTGGCGATGGTCAGGGCCATCAGCGAGAGGTTGTCGAGGCTGAACCCGCACATGTACATCACCGCGAAGGTGCCGATCAGGGAGACCGGCACGGCCACGCTGGGAATGAGAGTGGCGCGGGGACTGCGCAGGAAAAAAAAGACCACCAGGATGACGAGGCAGATGGACCCCACCATCGTCTCTTCAACGTCTTTGACGGACGCGCGGATGGTGGTGGTGCGATCGAGCACCACCACCACATTGATGCCGCTGGGCAAGACCGCCTTGGGGAACGGAAGCGCAGCCTTGATGCGTTTGACGGTATCGATGAGGTGGGCGCCCGGGTGGCGTAAGGTAGGCAGGCTGACGGCCGGACGGCCGTCGAG
>JAJZNH010000208.1:1138-4496 GCA_021811745.1 Acidobacteriota bacterium | reverse complement strand
CGAGGAACCACACCAGCACCGCGCAAAGAGGCACGGAGATGAATTTGGAGACGTGGAACAGGTGCAGCGAGCCGGCGATGCCGATGAACTCGGTGACGACATTGGTGTAATTCACCACCACCAGCAACACCATCAGCACGAAGGTAATGCGCAGGCCAAATTCTTCGCGGATGAGGTCGCTGAGCCCTTTGCCGGTGACCACTCCCATGCGCGCACACATTTCCTGCACCACGATCAGGGCGATGGTGATGGGAAGCATGGTCCACAGAAGCGTGTAGCCGTACTGCGCTCCTGCCTGGGAGTAAGTCAGAATCCCGCCGGAGTCGTTATCTACGTTGGCGGTGATGATTCCGGGGCCAAGGACGGCCAAAAACAAGAGTATCCGGATTCGCCAACGCTTCCACATGCCCGCCGGTTCCTAAGGAGGGGGATTCATTTTAGCTGCCTTCCTGACCATAACAGGTAAGGCTCCATTCCGCGAACGCCGGACGGATAAGTGGGCTTGGCTGCCCATTTTCGCACCGAAGATCTCTGCCGGGAATTACAATACGACACTGTTACGATCTGACAATCATGGAGGAGTCCCTAATGCATCCTTTCGACGCCAATGAGAGTTTTCGTGCACGGCGCAGATTGCTGGGCGCCATGGCCTCGGCCACTGGTGTCTCAGCAGCCGCTTTGCTTGGAGCAGGTGCGGCCAGTGCCATGGCCGCCACGCCGCCTATGGGGGGCGCGGCCGCTGATCCGGAGGCACCGGAGCAGTATCTGGCGATGGCCCGCCTGCGCAGCTACAAAAACCGCCGTTCCTCCAGTTGGGACCGTACCGGGGGCAATCGGGACGCTGTGCCCGTGGGGCCGGGCCAGACGGCCACCGTGCTCGACGTAACCGGGGCCGGCGTGGTCACTCACATCTGGTTCACCATCGCCTCACCGGATCCGATGCACCTGAAGAACCTGGTTCTGCGCGCATGGTGGGACGGTGAAAGCTCGCCCTCAGTCGAAGCCCCCATTGGCGACTTCTTTGGGCTTGGGCTGGGTGACTATTTCGTCTATCAGTCGGCTCTGCTGGCTGTGGCGCCGGTCAAGGCCCTCAATGCCTACTTCCAGATGCCGTTTGCGAGCGCCGCGCGCATCACCGTAACCAACGAGGGCAAGATGCCCACCCATGCCCTTTACTTCGCGATCGACTACATCACCTTCGACCAGCTTCCCGGCGATGTGGGCCGGTTTCACGCGCAATATCGCCAGTCCCTGCCGTGCAAGGGGGTGGTCGGCGATGGCAAGAACCTGGATGGGCGGAACAACTACGTGTTTCTGGAGGCCACGGGCAAAGGACATTTTGTGGGCGTCACGCAGGCTGTTTTGCAGAATGAAAATGGCTGGTTTGGCGAGGGCGACGACATGATCTTCATCGACGGCGACCGGCTGCCCACCATCAACGGCACAGGGACGGAAGATTACTACAACGGGGCTTGGGACTTTGGCGGCGTCAACGGAGCCCAGCCTTTCGCCAATCTGCACCAGGGTGCTCCGTATATCCTCAATCCGGAGCGGATCGGCGGTCGCTATTGCCTCTACCGCTGGCACATCGAGGGTCCCATCGCCTTTGAGAAATCAATACGTGTGACCATCGAGCACGGAACCGCCGACGACCGTTCCGATGATTTCTCTTCTGTGGCCTACTGGTATCAGACTGAGCCGCACGCAGCCTTCCCTCCGCTCCCCGCGGCGGCAGATCGCATCCCGAAGGTCTATAGCGTGGGCGGACCGAAGGGACCAGCGCCCGTGCCCGGCAGCTAAGGCACTTCGCTGAGAAGTGCGCCGCTCCTCTCTCCACGCAGTTGAGCCTGCGGGCTCTTCGTCGCAGGAGCGCGCCCATAACTTCCTGCGCAACGTATGAACTACCTTTGCGCGAGCGGTTGTGCTCATGCGTCTCTGTGTTATCCCCCCTTCGACGGCCGGACTTCGGCCGGCACAAGGATTGCGTGGCATGCTCTGCCTCAGTCAGCCTTCAGTCCCAGGTCCTTGCCCATCGCGCGAAATTCCTTCTGGTACGTGTTCATCTCGCGCTCGGTGTTCCGCGCCTGTTCGGCAATGCGCTTGCCGTCAGGCTGACCGTTTGCCAGTTCCTGATTCATCTCCTGCAGGGTGTTCTGGATGCGCTCGTGAGTCTGCTGCAGATTCTGATTGCGCTGCTGGGCGGCGGCCCGCTGCTCCTCATTGAGCCCCTGGTAGAGACGCTCGCGGTCCTGCTGCATCGTCTGGAGACGCTCCTGGAGCTGCTGTTGCTGGCGGCGCGCCTCTTCCACGTTAAACGAAGAGCCCTTTGCTGTCCGCGCCATGGTGCGCGCCTGTGTCCGTGTCTGGGTCATGGACTGATCGCAGGTGCGGTACTGGTCGCGCTGCTCGGTGGTTGCCATCGAGTGAAGGCGGTCGTGCTTCTGCTGGCGAGTCTGATCCCGTGTCTGGTCCTGAGCACCTTTTTGCGTCTGGTCCATAGTTCCTTGGCCGCCCATTTGGCCGGAGCCGGACCCCTGGCGCTGTCCCTGTCCCTGTCCCTGTTGGCCGCCACCACCACCGCCCTTGCCATGCTGCGCGAGCAGTATTCCAGAGGTGAGCGCGAGGGAAAGAGCGAACGATAACATGAGATTCCAATTCTTCACAGCAGATCCTTTCCGGGATGCCTGTATTAGGCCCGATCCCAACACTGCGTAAACTTTGACTGACCTGCCGGGAAAAAGGACGGTGAGCTGGATCACATGGAAGAGATTTTTTGCGAGGCTGAAGGAGTCTGTCCGCTCAGGCGGTGACTGCCAGCTCCATTGCTGCGGTGGCCTGTGGCACAAGATCCGCCTCGCCGAGCAGAGATCGAACAACGTCTGCGGCGCTGTAACCGGTTTGACCGGGCGCAAGAAACTGCGCAGCGGTATTGAGATCGTCCCCCGCGGTCACCAGAGCCGGCTCGACGGTTTGGTCCGCGCGGACCTGCGCATGGCCGATATTGGCTAGCAAGGCGTTGCACAGGCATTTGCGGCCCGCCGTATCCTCGGCCTTGCCGCCCTTGGCGACGTAGTTTTCCACGGGTTCGGCAGCGCACCGGTACCCGATGGTGCCACCGGGCGTGAGATAGGGCTCGCGCAGATAGCCAAGATCGCAGACGCGCTTGCGCTGCTGATAAATGGGGAGAGCCGAAGATGTGCCCTCAAGCTGCGCGACCTTGAAAGGGAATCCCGTCGGCGAAGCCAGCGGGTCGGTAAAGACATGCCCCGCTCCGGCCGCTACCTGGGCCAGCAGTGCCGCTCTCAGGTCAGGACGCAGGCCGGACTCCTCGCTCAGGGCAAAGGCTGTCCCAACCTGG